>CAIQRS010000177.1 GCA_903874275.1 uncultured Anaeromyxobacter sp. | reverse complement strand
CTTGCCGGCCAGGAACTCCCTCTCGTCGAGGGTGAGGTTGGCGATGATCTCGTACGACGACGAGATGACCCCGCACTTGTTGGCCGAGGCGTCGCGCATGATGATCACGCCCTTGCGCTGCAGCTGCACGCGGGCCTCGGGGGTGATGAAGGAGTTGGCGCCCTCCACGATGGCCCGCGCCGAGGGGGTCCCGTCGGGCAGGAGGTACCGCTCCCAGTTCTCCCTGTCGATGGTCTCGGGCCGGCCGCCTCCGGGGATGAAGAGGTCGGCGGGAACGGTGAAGGCCAGCGACCCGAACTCCCGGGAGAACTCGTCGAGGGAGAGCCAGCGCTCCTCCAGGCCGCGCGCCGTCTTCGTCACCTTCCGGTAGAGTTCACGGAGCCCCTCCTTGCGCCGTCCGGTGCGGAAGAGGAGCGAGCCCCCGACGTGCAGCGCCTTCGGGTCGAAGGCGTCGAGGTCGCGGCGCAGCAGGATCCGCTTCATCTCGGTGCGGGAGGCGCCCTCCGGGTCCACCAGCGCCGCCGTGCCGTCGAGGACCAGCACGAGCTTCATCTTCGGGCAGCGGGCGAAGAGGATCTGCATGGCGTTGCCGGCCACGTCGCCGTTCGGCCCGCCGGTCAGCTTCACCGAGAAGGCGTCCCGGCGCATGTCCACGCCGAGCTCCTTCATGGTGATCTCGGCGAACTTCACCACGCCGGTGGAGGTGACGCCGTACTCCTTGTGGTTGATGCCCACCCGCTTGCTGGACATGACCCCGATGCCGAGGATGTAGCCGCGCCGCTTCGAGACCTCGGCGATCTCCTCGATCATGTCGTCGTGCATGTTCTCGTCGGGGCCGAGCTCGATGGGCTCGTCCTCGCGGTAGTAGTCCACCACCCGGGGGTGGCGGGCCACGCCGTCCTTGGTGACGAAGACGTCGAGGAAGGCGTCGATGACCCCGCGCTGGAGCTTGTGGAGACGGCGGGTCTCCTGGTCCTGCTCCTCCTTCTGCAGGGCCGAGGCGTCCATGATCATGACCAGCTTGGAGCCGCCCTCGTAGATGTCCTTGTTCTTGAGGTGCTGGGTGTGGGCCAGCACGTAGTTCTCGCGGAACAGGGTGGAGGCGTTGGTGCGGAAGTCGTCGGCGCTCCGGCAGATCACCGTGCGCCAGCCGCCGCGGGCGATGTCGGAGAAGCCGATGTGGTAGCCGAAGCCGCCCCGGGTGAAGAAGAAGGTCACCCGGAACGGGCGCTCGGGCGGGAGGTCGGCGATGAAGCCCGGCCCCAGGTCGGCGAGGTAGGCCGGGTCGAGCCGGAAGGCGAAGGCCTGCTTCTCCCGCACGAAGAAGTTGGTCTTCAGGGTGTGGCGGATGAAGGCAAGCGTGCAGCGGAAGACGTCGCGCCGCAGGTCGTCGAGGTGGCGGTGGCCGGTGTCGTAGTCGCGCACCACCCGCTCGGCCTCGGCCAGGTCCCGGACCCAGGCCTTCCTGCGGCCGCGCACCGACGGGTCGAAGCGGGTGCGGAAGAGCCGGACCAGCCTGGCCGCCAGGTCCGGGTCGGAGAGGAAGCAGTCGTGGACGTCCTCCCACCCGAACCGTCCGGGCTCGGCGTGGGCCAGGTTGGTGTGGCAGAAGGCGGCGAAGGCGTCCACCAGCGAGGCGTCCTCCCCGCTCATCACGCCGCTGCGCACCAGGTCGGTGTAGACCGACGAGGAGGTGTCGAGGATCTGGGTGTTGAAGAGCTCGTGCTCCAGCGTGCGGTGGAGCGCCGAGCCGCTGCGGAGCGGCGCGCCCTTCCGGGGCCGGAGGTAGAACATGAAGAGGGCGACGGGCTGGACCCCGTTGGAGACGTCGAGCACGTAGGCCCGGTTCACCCCCAGATCGAGCCGGTTCAGCACCTCCATCACCTGGGCGAGGAATCCCCGGTGCGGGGCGCTGGCCACGGCGAAGGAGACGCGGGTCAGGCCGGAGCCGTCGGTCATGGGCTCGACGTCCAGGAAGAGGCCGCCGGTCCGGCCGCCGAACTGGAGCAGCCGCAGCGTCTGGGCCACCCGCCGGGGCGGCGAGATCCGGACGTAGCTCGGGTTGTTGAGCCAGAGGATGGAGAGGAGCCGGTCGAGCTCGCCCTTGTCCACGTCGGGGTAGTCGTGCTCCACGGCCGCGGCGACCGCGCGGCGGACGTCGGCCGGGACGCGCACCCCGGCCTCGAGACCGCGCGCGATCTCGGCGTCCGTCTTGCACTCGAAGTCGAAGCGCTGGATCTCCAGGGAGTCCTCCATCCCGAGCATGATCTCGCTGGAGTGGGCGAACATGGCGTAGGAGATGGCGGGCTGGGCCATGCGGCCGAGGACCAGCGAGCGGTAGAGCGAGCCGGGCACGTTGCGCGTGGCCAGCACGAACCGGGTGGGGCGGTCGGCCAGGACGAGGTGCTCGTTCACCGCCAGGGTCCCGAGCTCGCGGGCCAGGATGGCCATGGCCTCGGGCTCGTCGTTCATGGCGTCGAAGAAGTAGGGCGGCATGGCCGTCTCGAGCCAGGCCTGGTTCTCCGCCGCCGTGGGGATGTCGCGTCCGCTGGGTGTCTTGCTCATGGTGACCGAGCCTAGATCCCTTCGGGCCCGCACCCAAGGACCGAGAAGGGTCACCTCGACGTCGGCGGGAGGCTCGCGCGCATCGCCTTCGCCTCGGCCAGAGCCGGCAGGTCGCCGTCGGCGTCCTTCCAGATCAGGAGGAGCCGGTCGAGCCGGGCCCTGGCCTCGTCCGGCCGGCCGAGCTTCAGCTGGCAGCGGGCGCCCTCGAGCAACGAGAGCGGCATCCGGACACCCCACGACGGCTTCTGCGCCCATGCCCAGGGGAAGAGACGCGCGACCCGGTCGAACTCGACGACGGCGGCGTCGCAGCGGCCGGCGTCGGCCAGCATCCGGCCGAGGAGATAGGCCTGGTGGGTGTTGCGCTGGCCGAGATCCTCGAGGGACTTCTCGAAGATCGGGGCGGCGGCGGCGGCGCGCCCCTCGCCCCAGTCGGTCAGCGCCTTCATCATCTCGCGCATCGGCGCGGCGCCCGGACTCAGCCTCATCGCCAGCTGGGTCTTCAGCCCGCCCAGGAGCTCCTTCCCCTCCTCGACCAGGCCATGCTCGAAGAAGTAGGGCGCGAGCCCGGGAGCCGGGTCCTTCAGCGCGCGCAGTCCCCGGCGAGCGGCTTCCTCGTCCCCGCCCATCCCTGCGTAGAGCCACTCCCGGCCCTGCGCCACCGGCGCCAGCCGGATGCGCTGGTCCTCGGCGAGGCTTCGCAACGCCGCGCGCCGCCGCCCTTGCAGCGCCTCGATCCGGATGAGCTGGACGAGCGCCATGTGCCGGTTGGCGTCGTCGACCCCCGGCACGAGCCACGGCTCGAGCTGGGCTGCTCCCTCCGGAAGCCGATCGAGCGCCACCAGCGCCGCCGCCACCAGCGAGTCGACCTCGGCGCGCGCCGGTTTGGCCAGCGCCTGGGCCTGCCGGGCCGCGATGAGCGCCTCCTCGAACTGGCCCGTGTAGCCCAGCGCAAGGCCCAGGTTGAAGGTGGTCTTGAAGCCGGGCCGGAGCTCGACGGCCCGCCTCGCCAGCGGCACCCAGGATGCCGGGTCGAGCCCCCGCATCATCATGCCGTAGAGCGGCCAGACGTAGGATGGATCGAGCGCGAGCGCCTTCATCACCAGGGCCCTGGATCCGGCCGGGTCCGGCTCTGCGTCGCTGGCCATCCACCAGTAGAGCTTCTCCTGCGGGTAGTCCTCGGCGAGCCTACGAAAGGCTTCGGTGGTTCCGGGGTCCCCTTGGATGAAGAGGTCGAGGGCCTCGACGAAGCGCCGCTCCTTCACCGGGAGGTCGGCCACCGTGGCCATGGCCGCCTTCATGTGCACCGCCGCGTCCCCTCCCCCGGCGATCTCGAAGGCGGTCAGGAAGGCGAGCCACGCGTGGGCCAGTGCGTTGCGCGGGTCCGCAGCGATCGCCGCCTTCGCCTCGGCGACCGTCCGACCGAAATCGTGGTCCTCGAGCGCCTGCTCAGACAGCACGTAGTGGCGATAGGCCTCCAGGTTGTTGGAGAAGGCCTGGCCGACCTGCACGCGATCGGCGCCGATGGCTTGCTCGTCCTCGCGCAAGTCGCGCCGGGCCTGGTCGCCGAGCCGGTTGATGAGCTCGAAGATGGCCTCCTTGGATGCGGCCCGCTCGCTGAAGGAGAAGAGCGAGACCTCCTTCTCCGGATCCACCGCGCGCAACTCCACCGTGTACGTCGAGCCGAGCTTCTGGATCACGGGCAAGAGCACCGCCTTCGTGCCGGCGCGGCGACCGACCTCGCGCGCCATCCGCTCGTCGATGAACCGGGGGTTCGGCTCACCGGCCTGCCGGAGGAGATCGACCATGCGAATGCGGGTCAGGACGTCGAGCTTTCGCGACTGCTCCAGGGAGGTGATGAGCAGCCCGGAGAGGGCGTCCAGCTCCGGGTCGCCGGTCTGGTTCAGGAAGTCGGCCACCGCCACCGTGGTCCGGGCGCCGGGCGCCGCCGGTCGGCGCGCCCCGGGATGCTTCCACGCGTACCACCCGGCAGCCCCCGCGCCGACGACGACGAGGACGGCGGCGGCGACGGCCAGGGGCGGGAGGAGGCGTGACCGGGAGAAGGAGCCACCGCCCGGACCTGCCGCCGAGGGCGTCCGCTTCACCCCGTGTGACGTGAGGTCGTACAGCCAGGCCAGGACGACGGCGACCGGGAACCCCAGCGCGAGGGCTGCGAGCACCACCGTCAGCACCCAGTCCGGCAGGCGCGCGCCATGCATGATCGGCTCGGTGACCTGGAGCACCGCGAAGGCGAAGACGCCGTAACCGATCATCACCCGGAAGACGTGCCGCCGCTTGAGCTCGGCGACGAGGTCTCCGAGGGTCGCCTTCCTCCGCCGGGCATGGACGGGCGGCGAGCCGTCGGCCGGCTTCGCCCGCAACGCGTCCTCGATGGGCGTGAGGGCGGCCAGGACCGCCGCGCCGTCGCGTGGCCTTCCCTTGGGCGTCCGGTCGAGCATCCTCTCGACCAGTTCGGCGAGTTCGGGTGCGCCCGGCACGTCGAGCCTCCGCGGCGTCGCCGGCTCCGCGGCCCACCTCCCCTCCCCTTCCGGGAACGGGTACTCGCCGGAGAGCATCCGGTAGAGCATCACGCCCAGTGCAAAGACGTCGGTCCGTTCGTCCTCGGGGTCGTCCTCCCACTGCTCCGGCGCCATGTAGGCCGGCGTGCCGCCGGAGAGCCGACGGCGCCCGAAGGCGTGCGCCATGCCGAAGTCGAGGATCTTCACCTGACCCTTGTTCGTGACGAAGACGTTGGAGGGCTTCAGGTCCCGGTGAACCACTCCCTCGGCGTGGGCATGGGCGAGCCCGCGCGCCACGTTGGTCGCGATGTGCACCGCCTCCTGCACCGGCATCGGCCCGTCGTCCATCCGCTCCTGCAAGGTCTTCCCGCGGAGGAGCTCGAAGATCAGGTACGGCCCGCTCTCGCTCCGCCCGACGTCGTGGAGCGTGATGAGGTTGGGGTGGGTGAGCCGGGCGATCGCCTCGGCCTCGCGCACGACCCTCCCCTCCTCCTCGGTGACCCGGCCCGGACGGACGATCTTCAGCGCCACCTGCCGGCCCAGGTCCCGGTCGCGGGCCTCGTACACCACCCCGAATCCCCCGCGCCCCAGCTCGCGCAGGATCTCGAAGCGACCGACGACCGTGCCCGGAACCAGCGACGCAGGCTCGGCCTCGCGCGGCTCGGGCGCGGCCGCGACCTCCGCGAGGAGCGCCGTCAGCGCGCCGGGCTTCACGCCCGTCGCCCGGCCGCCGCCATTTCCACCTCCCTCGGACACGCGCACCCCTCCGCCACGCGGGATGAGGCTATCCGATCGGGGGAGCGCCATACCACCCTGGCATCCGCCAATGTTGCCGGACCGGACCGGAAGTGCGAGCTTCCTCCGCATGAAACGGACCGCAGCCCCCGCCCCGGCCTCCTTCCGCGGCTTCCCCGACGCCCGGGGCGACTTCTTCCTCGCGCTGGCGCTGCACAACGACCGGGACTGGTTCCAGTCCCACCGCGCCGAGTACGAGCAGGGCTGGGCCGCGCCCATGGCGGCCCTCCTCGCCGAGGTGCGCGACGGGCTGCGCGGCGCCTACGGGCGCCGGGCCCTGGGGGAGCCGAAGGTCTTCCGCATCCACCGCGACGTCCGCTTCAGCAAGGACAAGACGCCCTACAAGACCCACGTGGCCGGGTGGATCCCGCTCGAGACCGGGCGGGCGGCCAGCCCCGGAGCCACTCCCGCGGCGATGTACCTCCAGGTCGGCGTCGAGACACGCTTCACGGGAAGTGGATGCTGGACGCTCGAGCCGGACGCCCTGAAGCGCTTCCGGGCCGCGCTGCTCGACCCGCGGCGGGGCGCGGTGCTGGCGCGGCGGCTCGATCAGCTCGCCGCCAAGGGCTTCTCCACCTCCTGCGCCGAGTCGCTGGTCCGGGTGCCGGCCGGCGTGGACCCGGAGCACCCGCGCGCCGCGTTGCTCCGCATGAAGGGGCTGGTGGTGGATCCCGGGGAGGCCCCGAAGCGGCTCCTCACCCGCCCGGAGCTGGCCGGCTGGCTCATCGAGAAGGCCCGCGCCGCGGCGCCGGTGGTGACCTGGCTGGCCGACGTCGCGGGGTGATCCGGCCGTGGCCGGTCAATCGCGGAGCTGGAGGAGCTTTCCACCGTCGGTGAGAAGGTAGAGGAAGCCGTCCGGTCCCTGCTCGACGTCGCGGATGCGCTCGCCCAGGCCGCCGAGGAGACGCTCCCGCGCCACCTCCACGTCGCCCCGCAGCTCGACCCGCCAGAGGGCCTTCCCCGCCAGCGCCCCCATGAAGGCGTTGCCCTGCCAGGCCGGGAAGCGCGCCCCGGTGTAGAAGACGAGCCCGGCCGGCGCGATGGAGGTCGGGCCCCAGAAGGCGACCGGCTCGACGAAGCGCGGCGCGTGGGTGCCGCCACCGATGCGGCAGGAGTCGCCCACCGGGTCCCCGTAGTTGCAGCCGTAGCTCACCAGCGGCCAGCCGTGGTTGCCGCCGGGGGCGATGCGGTTGAGCTCGTCCCCGCCCTGCGGCCCGTGCTCGTCCACCCAGAGCTCGTCCGTTCCAGGCCGGATCGCCGCCCCCTGCGGGTTGCGGTGGCCGGAACTCCAGATCTCCGGCCGCGCCCCGGGGATGCCCGGATTGTCGGAAGGGATCGTCCCGTCGCGCCGGATGCGGATGACCTTTCCGAGCGTCGTCGAGATGTCCTGGGCCGGGCTGCCCTTCTGCCGCTCGCCCAGCGTCACGAAGAGCGTCCCGTCGCCGCGAAAGGCGAGGCGCGCGCCGAAGTGGCCCGACCCCGACACCTTGGGCGCCTGACGGTAGAGGACGGCGACGTCCTGGAGGGCGCTTCCGACGAGCCGGCCTCGCGCCACCGCGGTCCCGGAGAGGCCTGCCTCGGCTCCCGTTCCGGGCTCGGAGTAGGTCCAGTACACGAAGGGATCGGTCGCGAAGTCCGGGTCGAGCGCCACGTCGAGGAGGCCGCCCTGCCCGTCGCTCACGACGGCGGGCAGACCGCTCACCGTGGCCTGCACCGACGCACCGTCTGCGGCGAGCACGACCATGGTGCCGCCCTTCTGGGTCACGAGCATCCGGCCGTCGGGCAGGAAGGCGAGCCCCCAGGGGGAGGAGAGCGAGGCGTTCAGGGTGACCACTCGCGGGATGGTGGCCGTGACGGGCGGAGTCGTCGGGTCGCCTCCCCCGCAGCCGCCGCACGCCGAGAGCATCGCGCACGCCAGGACGGAGGCGAGGAATCGGGAGCGGGCGACGCGGGTCCTGACCTTCATGACGGGGTCCTATGACCGCGTCGGTTCCAGGGCAACGCCGGTTACTCCCCGGCCGGTCCACCGCCCGGTCCGCCACCTGGCCTGCCGCCCCGCCTCCTGCGCCGGCGCCTCCTTCGTCCCGGCGTGCCACCGGCCGGAGCCGGGGCGACCGCGGGCGGGGGTGGCGCCCCTTGCCTGGGTTGCTGGGGCCTGCCCTTCTGCGGCCTGGCGACGACGGCCGAACCGTGCGGCAGCCGCTCGACGCGGATCACCTCGGGCTGCGGAGCGTTCCTTGGACCGCGTGGATCGGGGCGCCCGCGCGGCTCGGGACGCCTGGGTCCGGCGGGGCGCTCCTGCCTCTGATCCGGCCTCCGCTGCTGCGGCTGCTGGGCCTTCTGCGACTTCTGCGCGTGCCCTCCCCCCTGCTGCCGTGCGGGTCCCCCGCGCGGAGCTTGCTGCGGGTGGTGGGCGCCAGCGGGCCTCTCCTGCCTCCTCGGTTCCGGGGCCCGGCCCGTGGGCACGAAGTCGGGGCGCAGCTCGCGCCGGACGTAGGCCTGCCAGATCTCGCGGCCGTCCCCCTCCCCGCCCAGCGTGGGATCGAGCGAGGCGAAGAACCGGCGGATGCCGTCGAGGTCCCGGAGGAAGAACTTCTCGGCCTGGCTGTTGTGCGCGGCATCGACGACCTGGGGCAGGTCGATCACCACCGGCCCGTGGGCGCCCAGGAGGACGTTGTACGGCGAAAGGTCGCCGTGGATGAGACCGCAGGCGAGCATCCCGACCGCCTGCTTGCGGAGGTCGGCGTAGATCCCCGCCGCCTGCTCCCGGGCGATCGGAGCATCCACGAGCCGCAGCGCCGGGTGGCCGTGGGCGTCCACCACCACCTCCATGAGGAGCACGCCCTCGTGGAAGAGGACGGGCCGGGGGACCCGGACTCCGGCGGCGTGCAGCCGGAACAGCGCGTCGGACTCCTTCTCCTTCCAGGCGTCCTCGGCGGCGGCCTGGCCGAAGCGGCTGCCGCGGTCCATGGCGCGCTGGGTGCGGGTGTTCCGGACCTTCCGCCCTTCCTTGTAGGCGGCGTCGTTCTTGAAGCTCCGGGTCTGCCGGGCCTTGTAGACCTTGGCCGCGACGACCTGGCCGCCGGCCCGGACCAGCCAGACGTCGGCCTCCTTG
>CAIQRS010000176.1 GCA_903874275.1 uncultured Anaeromyxobacter sp. | reverse complement strand
GGCCGCACCACCCGGGCGCTGACGAGCCACATCGACGTCCTCCCCACCCTGGTGAGCCTCACCGGCGCGCCGGCCGAGGCCGCCCGGGAGGTCACGAAGGGGCTTCCGGGGCGCGACTTCTCCACGGTCCTCCGCGACCCGGCGGGCGCCCGCCCCGATGCGGTCCGCCCCGGGATCCTCTTCAACTACGTGGGGCTCTCCACCGTGGACGCCCGGTTCTTCACCAGCCTCTTCCAGGCCGGGGGCGGCAAGGGGAAGTTCGCCATGACTCCCGCCGAGCTGGCGACCAACCACCCCGACCTCTCCAGGCGCGGCTTCGTCGCCATGACCTTCGACGGCCGCTACAAGTTCGCGCGCTACTACGCCCCCAGCCAGTTCAACACGCCGCGGACGCTCGACGAGATCCTGGCCTGGAACGACGTGGAGCTCTTCGACCTGAAGGCCGACCCCGAGGAGCGCCACAACCTGGCCACGGACCCGCGCCGCAACGGGGCGCTCCTCCTGCGGATGAACGGGCTCCTGAACCAGCTCATCGCCCGCGAGGTGGGCGCCAACGACGGTCGGTTCCTTCCCGAGGCGGTGAGGCCGAAGGGCAGCATGTGCTGCCCGTGAGTGGATGCGGCCGCCGGAACGGTCCCTCAGCTCTCCGCGACTCCGCGCCGGGCCGCCTGTTGCTGGAGCACCATCGCCCTGAACTCGTCGGCGGGGACGGGCTTCCCGAAGTGGTACCCCTGGGCCCGGTCGCACTTCCTGTCGAGAAGGTAGGCGAGCTGGTCCGGGCGCTCCACCCCTTCCGCCAGGACCTCGATGTTCATGGCGTGCGCCATCCCGATGATCGCGTTGACGATGGCGCGGTCCTGCGGGTTCTCCATCATGTCCTTGATGAAGGCCCGGTCGATCTTGAGCGTCTGGATGGGGAACCGCTTGAGGTAGGCCAGCGACGAGTAGCCCGTGCCGAAGTCGTCGATGGCGACGCGCATGCCCTCGGCGCGCAGCCCCTGCAGGATGTGGAGGGTCCTCTGGAAGTCGTGCATGGCCACCGACTCGGTGATCTCGATCTCGAGGTGGCTGGGGTCGAGCCCGGCCTCCCGCACCAGCCCGGTCACCTTGGCCGCGAGCCCCGTGTTCTGGAAGTCCCGCCCGGAGATGTTCACGGCGACGACCAGGGAGGGCAGTCCCTCCTCCTGCCAGGCCTTGAGCTGCCGGCAGGCTTCCCGGACCACCTGCTCGGTGATGGCGACGATGATCCCGGTCTCCTCGGCCAGGGGGATGAACTCCATGGGAGGGACGATCCCGGTATCCGGGTTCACCAGGCGGACGAGCGCCTCGGCGCCGACGATCCGCTTGCTCCACAGGTCCACCGCCGGCTGGTAGTGCACCACGAACCGCCGCTTCTCGACGGCGTCCGCCAGCTCCGCCTCCAGCCCGATTCGCCTGGAGACGTTCCTGCTCATCTCCGGGGAGAAGATCTGGAGCTGGTTGCGCCCCAGTCGCCGTGCCCGGGAGAGGGCGACGTCGGACTGCTTGAGCAGGGAGGAGACGGTGTCCTCCCCGTCCTGGCCGGCCAGGGTCACCCCCGCACAGGCGGTGAAGTGCACGTTCCGCTCGTCCACCGGGATCCCCTGGGCGAGGAGGTCCAGGATCCGCCGCACCACCAGGTTCGTCGAGTACTTGCCCTCGAGCCTGGTGAGCAGGAGCCCGAACTCGTTGGGAGAGATGCGGGCGACCATGTCCGTCTCGCGCAGGCTCCCGGACAGCGCGCCGGCGAAGGTCCGCAGGATGCGGCCGCCGACGTTCTCGCCGTACTCGTTGACGAACTCCCGGAAGAGGTCGAAGCGGAGGATCGCCACGGCGAACCGCTCCTGGTAGCGGCGCGATCGGGCGACCTCCTCCTCGAGGCGCTGCACGAAGCGCGCCCGGTTGGGAAGTCCGGTCAGCGGGTCGTTGAGCACGGTGGGCGCGAGACGCCCTTCCCGCTGCCTCCGCCGCGTGATGTCTCGCACGAAGAAGACGGCCTCGGAGCCGCCGTTCCCGATGGCGCGGGCCTCCAGGTGGCGAACCCTCCGGACCTCGGGGAGCTGGAACTCGTCCGAGTGCAGCCCCCCGGTCGAGAGGACCCGCTCCAGCAGTTCCAGGGCCTTCCGGGAGACCTCCGGCGGCAGGACCTCGGATAGCTTCCGCCCCAGGTAGCGCTCGTACCGCGAGCGGCGAAACCTACCCTGGTCCACCTGCTTCTCGAGGATGACGCCGTCGCGGGAGACCCGGAGGACGAGATCGGGAATGGCCTGCAGGAGGGCCCGGTTGTTCCCGTCGGCCTGGTACACCTCCTCCTGGGCCATCCCGGTGCGGATGAGGTGGCCGACGCGGAAGCCGAGGCTGGTCCCGTGGACCGGCTTGGTGGCGAAGTCCGTGGCCCCGGCCTCGAAGGCGTGGCGGATCGACTCCACGTCGTCGAGGCTGGTCATCATGAGGATGGGCGTGCGGCTGCCCCCGGGGAGCGCGCGGATGGCGGCGCAGGCCGCGAATCCGTCCATGTCGGGCATCAGCGCGTCCATCAGGACGAGGGCCGGCCGCATCCGCTCGAAGGCAGCCAGGGCTTCCCGGCCGTTCGAGGCCTCCTCGACGTCGAAGCCGGCGCCCTGCAACGACTCCCGGGCGATGACACGAGGAATCGCGTCGTCGTCCACGAGGAGCACGAGCGGGCGACCCCGCGCGGTGCGGACGCGGTTCACCTCGGGCCCCTTCTGTCGTCGGTGAACCGTGCCTTCACGGAGACCCCCTCGCGGGAAGTCTAGGACATCCGTCGGCGCCCCTCAAAAAAGACGCCCGGCCAGGAGGCTGCCTCCCGTGGCTACTTCTTCACCCGGGGAAGAGCCTTCTCGAGCTTCAAGGCCACGTTCTCGACGTAGGTGGCGAGGAGCCGGTCACCCACCTTGAGCTTCTCGACATGGATCCCGGGGCCAGCCTTCACCTGGTAGACGGCCCCGCCGGGCGCCTGGAACGAGACCAACCTGCCGGCCACGTCGATGGCGGTGACCTTGACGGTGGCCTGGATGCCCGCGTTGATCGTGGCCGCCGGAAGCTCGTTCCTCCCGGAACGGCCGGTCGTGGCGCCGGACTCCGGGGCCACGGTCGCCGAGCCCTCGGGCTGGAACTCGAGGACGAGCCCCTGCTGGTACTCGAGCCGGATCACGTCGCCCACTGCGAACTCGGCGAGGCGCGTCACCTCGGGCCCCACCTTGAAGCTCTGCACATCGCCCGACCGGCGCTTCAGGGTGAGGATGCGGCCGGGGACGTCGATCCCCACGATGGTGGCGGAGTCCACGGCCAGCCGGGTGGCCGACGCCGTGCCGGGCGCGCCGGGTTTCACCTCGATCGAGCCAGGCGCGGCCGCGGGGGGCCTCGGAATCGCGACGGGGAGCTCGACCGGAGCCGGAGCCTGGGCGTGCGCGATGGTGACGGCGAGGGCGGCGATGGAAGATGCGAGCAGCCTTCTCATGGTGGGTCTCCGATTCGGGTGCGTCCGACTTGTACACGGACACGGGCAGCGGTTGGCGGGAGATCTTCAGACCGGGCCGATTCCACGGTCTGTGAATACCTTGCCGAGCTTCCGGAGGTGGACTCCCCGGAACAGGTTCCGGTCGGCGTCGAGGATGGCGCGGGCGCCCTTCGCCATGGTGGCGAAGCCATCCAGCTGGAAGTGGCTCTCGAGCACGATCCGGTCCGCCACCTCCCGGCCCACCGCGTTCCAGACGGCCCAGAGCGCCGCGGACCAGATGATCCCGTTCGCGTGCTCGCCGCCCCCGGGCTCGAAGCTCTCCATGGTCACCGGCTCGTCGAGGCGGCGCAGGCAGGGAGGATCGCCGTCGCGGGTCACCGTGTCCCAGCTCATCACGGCGGGGCGGAACCGCGGGGGCTTCACGGCTGCGAAGAAGCTGGCGGCGAAGTAGTCCCCGAACCCCTCCCCCATGGCGGCGGCCTGCTCCGACTGGCCGAAGTCGTGGCAGATGGCGTCCTGGATGGCGTGCCCCAGCTCGTGCAGGATGACCTCGGCGTCCTCGGCGTCGTCCACCCCTCCGGTGCCGAAGGTGAGGCTGCGAAGCCCGGGGCTGTACCAGGAGTTGTTGTCGGCGGTGCCGCGGGCGTCCACGGCGACCGGGCGGCGGAAGATGGCCCGGGTCCCGCGGTAGCCGAGCGATTCCAGGTACCGGAGCGCCCGGTCGACGTGGAAGTAGGCCATCACCTCCTCGAATCCGTGCTGGCCGCTCCTCAGGAGGAACTTCCCGTCGCGCCGCCGGATCCGGCGCGCCGTGAGCCTCGTCGAGACGCGCGGGCCGTCGAGGTAGCCGGTGGCGGCGAGGTCGGGCATGGGGCGATCGACGTAGGCGCCGTCCGGCGGCGGGAGCGGCCGGCCGTCGGCCACCAGCGACCGCCAGTCACCGAGCGCGATCACCGGGTTCGGGTCGAAGACCCGGGCGACCCCGCCGGCCCCGGCCAGGTTGTCGTACTTGCTCAGCACGCTGCCGTCCTCGGCATCCACGTAGACGATCCACTCGGCGCGCGGCCGTTCGCGGTGCAGCCGGAGCTTCCAGGCCGGGCGAAGCGTCCCCTTCTCGGGGAACCAGAGCTTCTCCCTGCCGAGCTCGCGGACCCTGGCCTTGCCCGCCGTGACCGCGCGCAGGGCCCGCCGCAGCGCGGCCGTCGCCCCCAGGCGGAAGCCGGCCGTGGCCGGCAGCAACGCCTTCGGGATGGCCCGGTTCTTCGTCAGGTAGACACGCCGGTCGTGGCCGATGTGGACCGTCACGTAGGCACGGTGGATACGCAGTCCGAGGTGGTGCTGCTGGGCGATGACGTGCGATGCGCCCAGGCTCTCGATCACCCGCTGCACCCGGAGGTGCCTGGCGACGCCATCGATCTGGAGCAGCCCGGCGTTGGCCTCGAGGAAGTCCCGGGCGATGCTGCGCGGCGGCCCGCGACCGGGGTCGGAGCGGAAGCCCCAGATCTCCTTCGGCGAGCCGTAGTTCCGCCCCGGAACCGTCCTGATCGACCTGGGGTCGAGCGTTCGCATCGCTCCTTCCTAACGGTGGGAGATCGTGGGCGCCGGGCCCTTCCTGTAGACTCCGGTCCAGGACCGACAGGAGACCCCGACATGCGCCCGTTCCCTCTTGCCCTCCCCCTCTCCCTGGCCGCCCTCCTCCTGCTGTCGAACTGCGCCACGACCCGGGAGACCGTCCAGGAGTGCAGGCAGTCCGCCTCCTCCTTCTGCGAGAAGCGGACGGCGGCGCAGGCCGGAGCGGCGCGAAACGCCGCGTACCAGCAGTGCATGGAACCCCAGGTCGCCGCCTGCGGCGTCCCCTGACGGAGGTCCCCGTGAGCAACTCCCCAGGTGTCGTCGAGACGTCGGTGAAGGATCGGGAGGTGGCCATCCTGGCGGGAGGCTGCTTCTGGGGCATGCAGGACATCCTGCGCAAGATCCCCGGGGTCCTCGAGACGCAGGCCGGCTACACCGGCGGCTGGCTCGCCAGCCCGCGCTACGAGGACACCCATGACTCGAGGTCGGGCCACGCCGAGGCGGTCCGCGTCCTGTTCGACCCGCGGGTCCTCTCCTACGAGGACCTGCTCGAGAAGTGGTTCTTCCGCATGCACGACCCGACCACGCCCGACCGGCAGGGCAACGACGTCGGCACGCAGTACCGGAGCGCCATCTTCCACGAGGGCGAGGCGCAGCGCGCCACGGCCGAGGCGGTGAAGGCCCGCGTCCAGGCCTCCGGCCGGTGGAAGGGGAAGATCGTCACCCAGATCGCCCAGGCCTCGACCTGGTACCCGGCCGAGGGCTACCACCAGGACTACCTCCAGCGGAACCCCGGCGGCTACACCTGCCACTTCCTCCGGAACTGGTGACGGGCGGTCCTAACCCGCGTGAACCGTGGCCACCGCGCCCTCCCCGGTGGGGCTCACCTCGATGCCCGCCGGGATCCGCCGCCGCAGCTCCGCCACGTGGGAGATGACGCCCACCAGCCGTCCCGAGTGCTGGAGGGTCTCGAGCGCCTGGATGGCCACGTCGAGGGTTTCCTCGTCGAGCGTTCCGAACCCCTCGTCCACGAAGAGCGAGTCGAGACGGCGCCCCCCGGAGTGGCGCAGGACCACGTCGGAGAGCCCCAGGGCGAGGGAGAGGCTGGCCAGGAAGCTCTCCCCCCCGGAGAGCGCGCCCACCGGGCGGTCGAGCGTCCCGGTCCAGGTGTCCTCGACCACCAGTGAAAGGCCGGCCGCCGAGTTCTTGCGGGCCACCGCCGTGTCGTGGCGCAGCCGGAAGCGGCCGCGGGACATGATCAGCAGCCGCTCGCTGGCCGCCTCGGCCACCTCCTCGAGGCGCGCCGCCAGCACGAAGCGGTGCAGGCTCATCTCGCGGGGATTCCGTCCCCGGACCCACTCGGCCACCTGCCCCACCACCGAGAGCTCCTCGGCCACCTTCGCGGCCGAGGCCTGCAGCTCGCGCAGCCGGTCGAGGAGGCCCTGGAGGCGCGTGCCCTCGGCCTCGAGCTTCACCTGCTCCTCACCCGCCTGGCGCGCGGCCTGCTCGGAGGCGTCGCGCGACGCCCGGGCGGCTGCGACGTCGGGCCGGACCTCCCCGGCCAGCTCGGCGTCGAGCTCGGCGAGCCGTTTCCTCGCGGCGAACTCCGCCGAGACCCGCGTCTCGATGGCGTCGGCGAGCGCCTTCCGCTCCGCCGCGGGGACGAGCGCCGCCTCGCACGCGGCCATCCCGGCGAAGCCCTGGGCCGCGCAGGCGGCGTCGGCGACGGCACGGGAGTCGGCGGCGGCACGCACCGCGCGTTCCCGGGCCTCCTCGGCCTTGGACAGCCGGGCGCCCGCCTCGGCTGCCTCGACCTCGGCGGCCTGGCGACCGGCCAGGGCCGCGGCCGCGCTGGCCTCGCGCTTCGCGAGCGTCGATCGCAGCGTCTCGAGCTCCTGGGCCGCTCCGGCCCCCACGCGGAGCGCGTCGAGCTG
>CAIQRS010000175.1 GCA_903874275.1 uncultured Anaeromyxobacter sp. | reverse complement strand
GCGGCTCCACGGGCCCGAGCCCGTCCAGGCGGCGCTTCTGTGACCGGCTGCCATCACGCCCTTGCGCGGGCCCCGCTCATCCTGCCGATGGACATCAACCTGCCGGGTTGCAATTCCATCAGCCAGCTTGAGCGGCCACACCTGGCACAACGGAACCCCAGGTTGCCGTCGCGGTCGTCGGGGGTGAACCTGCCGCGGCGGGCGGCGGCGACGCTCCGCGGATCGTCGCCGCGCCAGCCGCCGCCGCGGTAGACGCGATGCGATGCGTCATAGCTCGAACTCGTCCACTCCCACACGTTCCCCGCCAGGTCCTTCACTCCCTGTGGACTGTCCCCCTTCGGGTAGCTCCCCACCGGGCAGGTGCTCATCCGCTTCCCCTTGCCGAGGTCGTTTCCTTCCCCGTTCCAGCAAAGCTGGTTCCTCGGCGCATCGTTCCCCCATGGATAGGTCGTCCCCTTCTCCGCGCCCCTCGCCGCCCACTCCCACTCCTCCTCCGAGGGGAGCCGCTTCCCTTGTGCCGTGCAGTAGGCAACCGCCTGGTTCCAGTCCACGCAGTTCACCGGATGGTTGGCCCGGTCGATGCGGTCACGGTTGCAGGACGACGACTGCCGCCGATCCGCATCGCTGATCCCCGGCCAGTCCACCGTGTCCCAGGCCGCCCTACACTTCCCGGCCTTCACGCAGGCCTGGTACGCGCCCACCGTCACCTCCGTCAGGTCCAGCAGGAACGGCTGCACCGTCACCGTCGTCTTTGTCTCCCCCGTCGTGTACGTGCCTCCGGGGAGCCTCACCATGCCCCCGGCCGACCCCACCGCTCCCGGCTTCGCGGTCAGCCTCGCCACCTTCCCCTCCTCCAGCTTCAGGTCGGCGGCGAAGATCTCCTTCCCCAGCGGCACCTCCACCCGCTTCGAGCACACCGGCACGCTCAGCGTCGCCCCCACCGCGCCCACCTCCACCCCGTCCACCTTCACCATCCCCTCGACCGCGTTCCCCTTCTCGTCCTCCGCCTCCACGTTGAGCCCCGCCATCC
Organism: uncultured Anaeromyxobacter sp.; assembly: GCA_903874275.1. Lineage (GTDB taxonomy): Bacteria > Myxococcota > Myxococcia > Myxococcales > Anaeromyxobacteraceae > CAIOAK01. The sequence continues at coordinate 10,744 of CAIQRS010000175.1, read as the reverse complement.
GGGCCTTGGCCGCGATCTTCACCGACCGTCGCTGGCCCGCCTGCACCGCCACCCGCTCTCCCGTCCTCTGCCAGCACGGGTCGGAGACGACGACCTCCACGCCCCCGGGATCCTGTTCCTTCGCGTCCACCGGGCTCCTGCCCGCATCCGCTCCGCCGATGCTCACTCCCAGCCCCGGCGGCGTCGTCTCCACCGACACCCACCCGAACTGCGGCGCGAGCGTCCCCTTCACCACCGCACCCTTCGCCGCCGCGAACCTCTGGCTCGCCGCGCCGTACCGCTCCTTCTGGAACACCGCCTCGTGCGACCCTCCGGCGACCCGCTTCTTGCACGGAGTCCCCATGCAGAGGATCTGCCCGTCCACCAGCACCACCGCCCCGGCAGGCTCGCTCTCGAACGCCACCACCACCGCTTCCGCCTCGCCGCCAAAATTGGTCACCGCGGCGGCCCCGATGGCTCCCTCGGTCACGCTGCCCGTGCTCGGCGCCGCCCCCGACGTCCCGGTGGCCTTCCGCACCATCAGTTCCACCTCCCGCTTGAGGGCATTCAGCGCCTCGAGCGTCGAGCCCCCTTGAGCCCGCGTGGTCCCGAGAAGCGCGGCCGTCCCCACGTCGTGCAGCTTCACCGAGGCGATCCACGTTGCGCCCAGCCGCGACACCTGCCCCGAGATGACCAGGTTCGCTCCCACGAGCCTCGCCGTCTCCACCTCGCACTCCCCCTCCGTGCAGGCCTGCTTGCTCCCCATCTCCTTCAGCAGCTGGGCCGTGTTCTCCCGGGTCATCACCACGTAGGCCGGCGGCCGGAGCACCTCGAGTGCCCCGGCCCTGGCCTCGTCGGTGAGCAGCCCCAATACCTCGCAGCGATCGGCGTCGTCCCCGCGCAGCGCCTTCTGGCCGCCGCACGTCCCCGACCACGAGGCCTGGAAGTCCAGCACCGCCACCCGCTTCGCCGCGGCGTGGGTGACGGCGGGGGCCGCCAGCAAGACGACCGTCAGGACCCCGACGGCAAGACCGCGGGCCCGCTCCAGGCTGAAGTCCATCCATCCCTCCCGGCCCGGCGGCCGCCGCCTCGACCTATTTGCCCGGCACTGCTTCCCGCGCCCTCTTCGCTGCTTCGTCGGCCACGCGCCTGGCCTCCTTCTCGGCGCGCTCCCTCAGCTCGCCGACCTCGTCCTTCACCCGGCCCTGGTCGATGAACCCCAGCCGCCACAACCCGTAGAAGGTGGCTGCCGCCACGAGCAGGACCACGACGATCCTCTTGAACATCGTGTCACTATATCTGCTCCGAATCTCGCGTTGCACCCGTGGTCGTCGCCGATCACGGGTCGGGGAGAACCATGACGAGCTCGTCCATGCCGCCCGAGATGCGACCCGGGCCGTTCCGGAAGCCATTGCCGGCAGCCGCAGCCCTGTCGGCGCTGCTCACCTTCGCCTGCGCCCATGACATTCCGCTGCAGGCAAACGCGCCCGACGCCATCGACGCGGTCTGGGAGCGCCGGGGCACCGTGGATGACGTCTCCAGGATCGTCGGGGCGAAGCCGCGGAACTGTGCCCCTCGGAGCACGCCGGGGGTCGTCCTCGGCATCGACTGCTACCCGGACCAGGGAGGAGGCGTGGTTGCCTGGCGTGTCGCCGCGAGGAGCCCGGCCGCGGCCGCCGGAATTCGCGCCGGCGACCGCATCGCCAGCGTGGACGGGAGACCCGTCGCCCGGTGTGGAGATCTACGAGGCGGCCTGGAGAGCGTCTCGAGCCGTGCGACGGAAGTCGTGATCGTGACGGATCGAGGCCCGTTCCCGGTGCAGGTGCGTCGCCCTGCCCGGCGGGAAGCCTGCGCGTGGGAGGTCGGGACGCGCTCCGCCCCCGTGGTCAGGCCGGGGGACGGGATCTCCGGGTCGGCGAACGTCGCCGTTCGCGAGAACCTCCGCATCCAGGTCCAGTGCGACGTCGATGACGGCGTCGTGGTCGGGTACCTGGTGCGTCTCGCCGAGGGGCGCTCCTGGGCGCGCCCCCTGGCGGAGGCCTGGACGTGGAACGGCTTCCGCCTTGGAATGCCCATCGACGAGGCGAGGGGCTGGCTGGACGGTCAGTGCAAGGTCCGGGTGGTGGCGAGACCGGACCCGGCCTTCCCCGGGCACACCGAGCTCTCCTGTCCACGGGCCAGGACGAGGGTCGCCGATGGCGAGGGCGCCCTCGCCATCCGGATCGACGAGGTCGGAGCCAGCGAGATCACCTTCGCGCTGGACGCATCTGCGCGATCGGCCGAGGCACTCGAGAAATGGTTCGCCGCGGTGCTCCGGTCTCTCGACGGCACGTACGGCGCCGACGCCGCCGGGGGAGCGGGACCAGGCCCGAAGGCCCGTCGCTGGCTGACGGACGGAAGCATGGACGCCTGGGCATTCGGCGCCTTGACCGACCTGCCCACGAATCAGATCAGCTTCGTCGCCAGGAGGGCGGCCGGAGACCGTCGAAAAGCGACGGAGGGCAAGGCGACGCTGTCGGAGGCGGCGAAGGCCGACATCGACCGGAGGGCAACGCTGGTCGTGGAGGAATGGGAGTTCGAGAACAACGAGCCCCCCGGGCCGACTCCCGCAAGCGCGCGCAGGGGCACGCCCATCGGGATGTGAATGGTGTGACGCCTCGGGGTCACGGGGACCGCGCGCAGCGGAAGCCCAGGCTAACGTTTCGGTCGACGGGGTAGCCCCCGCTGCGGTAGGCGGCGGAGACGCTCCGCGGATTGACGTAGAGCCAGCTGCCACCGCGGAAGACGCGACTCGATGCGTCATAACTCGTGCTCGTCCACTCCATCACGTTCCCCGAGAGGTCCTTCACTCCCTGTGGACTGTCCCCCCTCGGATAGCTCCCCACGGCACAGGTGGCTTGGAAGCCCCGCGCCTTCCTGTCGTTGCCGTCCCCTTTCCAGCACAGCTGGTTCCTCGGCTCCTCGTTCCCCCACGGATAGGTCGTCCCCTTCTCCGCGCCGCGCGCCGCCCACTCCCACTCCTCCTCCGTGGGCAGCCGCTTCCCCTGCGACTTGCAGTAGGCAGTCGCCTCGTTCCAGTCCACGTTCACCACCGGGTGATTCGCGTCCTTCCCGCCATCCACCGCCCTGCACTTCCCCGCCTTCACGCAGGCCTGGTACGCCCCCGCCGTCACCTCCGTCACGTCCAGCAGGAACGGCTGCACCGTCACCGTCTTATTGGTCTCCCCCATGACGTACGTTCCGCCCCGCAGCCTCACCATGCCCCCGGCCGACGCCACCGCTCCCGGCTTCGCGGTCAGCCTCGCCACCTTCCCCTCCTCCAGCTTCAGGTCGGCGGCGAAGATCTCCTTCCCCAGCGGCACCTCCACCCGCTTCGAGCACACCGGCACGCTCAGCGTAGCCCCCACCGCGCCCGCCTCCACCCCGTCCACCTTCACCATCCCCTCGACCGCGTTCCCCTTCTCGTCCTCCGCCTCCACGTTGAGCCCCGCCATCCGGGCCTTTGCCACGATCTTCACCGTCCGTCGCTGGCCCGCCTGCACCGCAACGCGCTCTCCCGTCCTCTGCCAGCACGGGTCGGAGACGACGACCTCCACGCCTCCGGGGTCCTGTTCCTTCGCGTCCACCGGGCTCTTTCCCGCATCAACTCCCCCGATGCTCACCCCCAGCCCCGGCGGCGTAGTCTCCACCGACACCCACCCGAACTGCGGCACGAGTGTCCCCTTCACCAAGGCCCCCTTCACCGCCGCGAACCTCTGGCTCGCCGCGCCGTACCGCTCCTTCTGGAACACCGCCTCGTGCGACCCTCCGGCGACCCGCTTCTTGCACGGCGTCCCCATGCAGAGGATCTGCCCATCCACCAGCACCACCGCCCCGGCCGGATCGCTCTCGAACGCCACCACCGCCGCTTCCGCCCCTCCTCCGAAGGTCGTGCTCGCACCCGCCTCGATGGCTCCCTCCGTCACGGTGCCGGCGGCCGTGGGCCCTCGCCGGGGCCGTCCGATGGACTCCTCGACCAGCCCCTGGACCCTCGTCGCGACCGAGCGGAGCACCTCCAGGTCCTGCTTCCCCTCTACGCTGGCCGAGCCGAGCAGCTTCCCCGCCCTGGTCTCGTGCACCCGGACGCCCACCACGTAGCTGCCCGAGATCTTCCGCACATCGCCGGACACCACCATCGAGGCCCCGATGTTCCGGCCCGTCTCCACCTCGCACTCCCCGTCCGTGCACGAGCCGCCGGTCTGCTTCACCAGCATGGTCATGTTCTCGCGCGTCATGACCTCGTAGGGCTGCCCTCGGGTCGCCGCCAGCGCTCCCTGCCGCGCGCGCTCCCCGAGCTCGTCCATGAAGTCGGCGGCCACGTCCTTCCGGGCGGTGCGGAATTCCAGAACCGCAATGCGGTCCGCGCTCGAGGCGAGGGTGGGGCATGCGAGGAGAGCGATGGCCAGAACCCCGGGCAGAAGCCCAAGGGTGCGAGGGCGATTCATTCGCTGACTCTCCTGGTGCATCACTCCGCCTTCGGACACGCGTCCATGTGGCCCAGCTCGCACGCTCTCTTGAACATGGACTTGGCGCGCGGGGAGTCCTTGGCTATCCCGGCACCGGCTTCGAGCGCGGCGCCGAGGTTGCTGCAGCCAATTGCAGCGCCAAGGTCGCAGCCTTTCTCGTAGAGGGTGCTGGCCCGCGCCGCGTTCTTGGGAACGCCCGTTCCATTCGCGTACATGTATCCGAGGTTGCTGCACCCCTGCCCGGCGTCGAGGTCGCAGCCCTTTTCGTAGAGGGCGCTGGCCCGTGCCGCGTCCTTTGGCACACCCGTCCCGTTTGCGTGCATGAAGCCGAGGTTGCTGCAGCCGAATCCGGCGCCCAGGTCGCAGCCCTTCTCGTAGAGGGCGCAGGCCCGCGCCACGTCCATGGGCACGCCCGTTCCCGAACCGTACATGAGGCCGAGGTTGCTGCAGCCCATCCCGGCGCCCAGCTCGCAACCTCTCTCGTAGAGGGCGATGGCCCGTGCCACGTCCTTCGGCGCGCCCACTCCGTTCGCGTACATGACACCCAGGAAGAGACAGCCATTGCCCTCGCCGAGTTCGCAGGCCTTCTCGTAAAGCGGCCTGGCACGCCCAAGGTCCTTGGTCCCGCCATGGCCCAGTTCCCACAGCAACCCCAGGCGCAGGCAACCCCGCTCACTGCCGTGCTCGCAGGCCGCCTCGGACAGTTGCCTCGCTCGCACGAATAGCGCTTCGGCCCTCTGGAGGTCCTTCGACGTGCCAAGCCCCAGTCCGACGGACAGTCCGAGCGCCCGACAGCCACCACCGTCTTGCAGTTCGCATCCCTTTTCGAATAGCGCGTTGGCACGGACCATGTCCTTCGATGCACCGGTGGAGAATGTCATGCCCAGCTGGGCACAGCCCCAGCCGTCGCCAAGGACGCATGCCTTCTCGTAGAACACCCGGGCCCGGCTCACGTCCCGGGGCACGCCGTTGCCGATATGAAGGACGTAGCCCAGGTTGGCACACCCAGGCCCGTACTCCAGCTGGCAACTCCTCTCGTAGAGCTCGTTCGCGACGATCAGGTCCTTCCCCACGCCGTCGCCCCGCTGGAATCTCCTGGCCGCGCCATTGCACGCCTCGCCGACCGTGCATGTCAGCATTTCCTCCTTCGAGGCCGTCGGATCGGGATTCACGTTCCGCTCCAGAGCCAGGCTGCTCGCAACCGTGCCATCTCTGGATCCAGTGCCCGGCGAGTTCCCGCGCTCGGCGGCCTTCCGCACCAGCATCTCCACCTGCTGCTTGAGGCCGTTCATCACGTCGAGATTGCTCGTCCCCTGCGCCTTGGCAGTCCCCAGCAGCGCTGCGGTCCGCACGTCGTGCAACTTCACCGACGCGATCCATGTGCCGCTCAAGCGCGACACCTGCCCCGACAGGACCAGATCGGCGCCGACCAGTTTGGCCGTCTCCACCTCGCACTCGCCCTCGGAGCAGGTCTGCTTGCTCCCCATCTCCTTCAGCAGTTGGGCCGTGTTCTCCCGGGTCATGACGACGTAAGCCGGCGGTCTCAAGACCTCCAGGGCTCCCGCCCGCGCTTCGTCGGCGAGCAACCCCAGGAACTCGCAGCGCTCGGCATCGCTTGCCCGAGGCGCCCGCTTGCCGCCGCAGATTCCCGACCACGAGGCCTGGAATTCCAGTACGGCGACCCGCTTCGCGGCGGCGTGGGCAGGGAGGGGGCTGGCCAGCATCGCAGCCATCAGGACGCCCATCCCCCTGGCCCGCCAACGGCTGAGCGCCATCCGTTCCCTTCTGGTCCAGCATTGGCCAGACGAAGGGTCCAATAGTAACAGACCGGCCAACCACCCTGGGTCACTGCTTCTTGGCAACTGCCTCCGTCTTTGCAACTCCCCGATCTTCGAGCTCTGCTTCGGAAGGAGGCGCATGGCGCCGCCGGCCGGCTGCATCGGGATCCCTGGCCTGGCGGCTCCGCGGAGCGCATCGAGGCGCGCGTGTAGATGTGGCGGGCTGCGGCTTCCCGGGGCACCACGCGGCAGGTTCACCGCTAGTTCCTGTGGCTCATGCCGGCCGTTCCATCGCCCGTTGGCCGGCCGCCAGGCCCCACGTCTCGCGGCCGAAGCGTCGCGGTCAGCTTCGACGTCCGTCGCTTCCCGGCCTGCCCGAGATCATCCGCACGTCGCCGGACACGCGTCATGACCTCGTAGGGCTGGCCGCGGGTCGCCGCGAGCGCTCCCTGCCGCGCGCGCTCCCCGAGCTCGTCCGTGAAGTCGGGGGCCACGTCCTTGCGAGCGGTTCGGAATTCCAGGACCGCGATGCGGTCCGCGCTCGAGGCGAGCCCGGGAACCGTCTGGAAACCTCAGCGCTGCGCCTGGGCCGCCGCCATCGCATCCGAGACGGCGACGGAAAGGGCCCGCTCGAAGTCCTTCCCCTCGGTCACGAAGATCGCGCGCACGATCCCTCCCGGATCGATCACGAAGGTCCTGGGCAAGGACCGATCGACCCCGAAGCGCTCCCCGATCTTCTGGAACGGATCGACGACCACGATGCCGGGCGCCCGGTGCTCCTCCACGAAGCGCTCGACCTCCGGCCCCTCCTGGCCGAAGGAGACGAGGATGAACTCGAGCTCCTCGGGCTTGAAGGCCTTGCGGACGGCGCCCAGCGCCGGGAAGGCGCGAACGCAGGGCTGGCACCATGTGGCGAAGAAGGAGACGACGAGCACCTGCTTCGCGTTCCGCTTCTTGTGTCGATCCATCGACCAGGGGCCGTCCTTGAGGGTCCATCCCCCGAAGCCCTTCAGGGGGGCGCCGACCTCCAGCGTCCCGGACTTCGTCACCATGCGGGATTGCGCCGGGACTGCATCGGCGGCCTGCGCGGGACGGGCGAGGAAGACCGTGCACAGGACCGCGACCGCCACGACCGTTCGCCCGATGACTCGCATTTCGCCTGGCCGTTGCCTTTCCGTCCCCGGTTCGAATTGTCGCCAGATCGACCCGGAACGGCAAGGGACACCCGGGCCTACAGGGGCCAGATCCGACGTCCCGCGAACGAGGGGCGCGGCGCCTCGGACGACGGTCTACCTGGCGCTTTCCCTCTCCCAGGTCTCGACGATCTCGTCCATGCGCCGGTCGGCGTCGGACTTGCCCGGCGCGCTGGCTCGGGCCGGTGCCGGAACGACTGGTGGCGCCGCCGGCTGCCGATCGGGCGCCCTGGCCTCCTGGATGCGGAGCGCGGCGCGCGTCATGGCGTCCCCCTCGAGGACGGCGAGCGCGTGGGTGCGCTTCCCGTCCGGGTCCGTCCACATCGTCACGATCCGCGCCGCCGAGGTGCATTCCGACCCGGCGCGATCCAGTTCACGGGCGAGCGAGACGGGATCGCCGACCGGACGCCCCGACCGCGTCGCCAGGTCGGCCAGCCGGTCGCGCACGGCGCCGCACAGGCTCTGCACGGCACCCCTGCCGGCCTCCGCCTCCGACTCCCTGGCCGTGCCGTCGGCGCTGCCGGCTCCGCAGACCTTTCCGTGGTACCCGCCCTCGCCGCAGGGTCCGGGGCGCGCGCAGGTCCACGCGGGGCCGGGGCACGAGCGGGTCGCTCCTGGCGCGGCGCTCACGTTCGGTGATGCTGGCGTCAGGGCCAGGATGCTCGCGCGAACCACCTTCCCCGCAAGACTGGATGCCTGCCCGAGCAGCTCCGGCTCGGCGCCGGCCTCCGCGCTCGCGGCCCCGACCAGCCTGCCCTGCACCGTGTCGTGGACCTTGAGATCGAGGACGTACATTCCCGCGACCTTCCGGACCTCCCCGGTCATGACGAGCCGGGCGCCGACGGACCGGGCGATCTCGACCTCGCACTCGCCCTCCCCGCACGCAGCCCCGTTCTCCTTCGCGAGCAGCGCGATGCTCTCACGCGTCATGATCACCCAGCCGGTGGCCCGGGTCTCCTCGAGCGCGGCCGCGCGGGCGCGGTCGGCGAGCACGGCCCGGAAGGGCTCCGAGGAGTCCCCGCGAAACTCCAGCACGGCGAGCCGCCGCTCGACCCGCGCCGGAGCCGCCGGCTCGGCCGCCCGGGAGGCGAGCGGGGCGGAGAGGAGCAGCGCGAGCCCGACCCGGACGGCGGCGAGGGTCCGGCACCACGCCGTCACGGCTTGCACTCACCAAGCACGTTCAGCGTGCGTCCCGTCGCGTCCTGGGCTGCCTCCTTCACCTCGAGCTTCTTCCGCGCCGCGCGCTCGGCGCGGGCAGGATCCTGCGAATCGGTTCCCCGGGCGGTCCGCGACGACGTGAAGAGCGCGGAGGAGCTGCCGCATGCCTGCCCCTCGATGTGGAGGGTCACGTCGCACAGCTCGATGCCCAGGCTGCTGTGGCGACAGTCGCGGGTGAGCGAGGGCTTGAGCAGGAGCCCACCGTCCCCGCAGGACGCTCCCGTGGCAGACGAAGCCGCCCAGCCCAGGGCGCGCAGGGCCTTCACGATGAGGTCGGAGGGATCGGCTTCGGTGGCGGGCTGGAGGCGCAGCACGCTCACCTTCGTGGAAGCCTTGGCCTGGCTTCGCACGGCGTGCACCTTCCGGCTGCGCTCCTGGAGCTCCGGCGTCCAGAGGACCTTTCCGCTCACCACCAGCCGCTCCTGGCTGAGGAGCTGGAGCTTGGCCTCCAGATCCTGCACCTCGCACCAGGCCGGCGCGGCCTCGAACCAGCTTCTGGCCGAGAGGATGCGGTCCTGCACCGCGAAGAGACGGCTGCTGATCGATCGGGCGTCCTCGACGTACTTCGCGTCCAGCTCGTCGCGGGAAGCGACGGCCACCGCCAGCCAGCCGCCCGAAGTCCTGCGGGTCAGCTCGCGGCGCGGCCGGATGTAGGCACCGGCATCGGTCTCGACCTTCTGCTTGATCTGGTCGAGCGTCCGCGTGTCGATCTTCCCGACTCCGCCTCCGAAGGTGCCCGTCTCCTCGGCGCTGAAGGTCCGCTCCACGCTGCTGCGGATGGCCGCAGCGGCGTCGGCGATCGCCCGCGACTCCGCGCCCTCCGCGGACGCGTCGCTCTCGCCGATGCCCACGAGGAAACCGGAGGCGGGAAACTTCTGCCCCATCTCCCGGACGAAGGCTTGCCGCTCGGGGATGGTGACGGGCTCGGACCGTCCCTTCGAGGAGGGGGCGCCGAGCTCCGCCGACCCGCCCGCGCAGGCGCCGCCCAGCACGACCAGGCTCATCCAGATCGGCAGGCGGCGACGCTGCACTCAGGTCCCGTCAGTTCTGCGGACGGCTGTTCTCGCGCTCCCAGGTGTCCACGATGCCGTCGGCACGGCGGTCGATCTCCTTCTTCACCGACTCGCTGAGGTTCCCGGCATCCTTCAGCCCCTTCAGGGCGTCGGCGAAGGTCTTCGCGTCGATCGTCGCCAGCGCGTAGTAGGTCTTGGTCTCGCGGTTGAAGTGGCTCTTGGGAATGGTCACGCCGTTCAGCGTCCGCTTCGTGATGTTCTGGGAGAAGCTGCCGATCTTCTGGATCGAATCCTCCCCGGTTCCGCTCTTCGAGAGGCTGTCCTGGACGGCGCGGGTGAACGAGCCCACCTGGGTCTCGATCACGCGGGCCATCTCACCGCGCGCCCGGGTGGACGCGACCTCGATGCCCAGCGACTCGGAGGTGATGCTGTCGGCCCGGCCCACCGCGCAGAGACCCTCGCCGAGGTCGGGCAGTGCGCACTTTCCGGAAACGGTGCAGGTCCACGGGGGGCCGCTCGCGCAGTCCGCCTGCTTCGGGGGGGGCGGCGTACCGGCGCAGCCGGCAAGTGCGAGAACGCAGACAGCGGCGGCGGCGTAACGATTCCTTCGGGTCATGTGTACCTCGGTGATGAGTGCCCTGCCGGGTCGCGTGGCGCCGGGTCGGCGCTCGGCCGGGCCCGTGGTCGCGCCGCGCGCATCCCCAACTTGTACGTGGTGTGAAATGGGAGGGCAAGGAGTGGGTGTGGTCCCTGTAGGGACTCCAGGCGCCCGGCCGCCCCGTTCCCGCTCGACGGCGGTCCCGAGTGGGCGCCACCCCTACCTGTGAGAGGTCCGGGAGCCCCAGCAGGGCTCCCCGGTGTCCCGGACACGTGCATGTTATTCTCGCTTCCTCAGGAACCTGCTCGCTGACTCCGCGGACCCGAGGAGCGATTGAATCTCGACTTTTTGAGCTCGGCCAAGAAGGTGATCGCTGGCGCGATCGCGGCGGGCGCGATCGTCGTGGTCCAGGAAGTCACCAAGTCCAGCGTCATGCCCCTCATCGCCGGAGCGCCCGATG
>CAIQRS010000174.1 GCA_903874275.1 uncultured Anaeromyxobacter sp. | reverse complement strand
CTTCTGCAACCCGAGTTCCTCGGCCATCAACTTGTCGAGGCGCTCCTTCGCCTTCCCCCATCCCGAGATGGGCTGCCTCTTCTTCAAGCCCCTCCTTGTAGAGGGCGGCCAGTCTCCGTCGAAATCTGACAGTCGACCGACCGCCCTGATGGCGTCGGCGTAGGTCTCAACGCTTCTTGGCGGGGCGGCTCGGCGGCGGCTTCTCGGGAAGTTCATCGCGCTCGAAGGAGTGGCTCCCACGCCAGGAGTCGGCGTCGATGTCGACCTTGTGGCAGTTTTGGGAGAAGCGGTCGACGAGGGCAACGACGCAGGCGGCGCCGGGGAAGACGGCGCCCCATTGCTTGAAGGCCAGGTTGGTCGAGATCACGGTGGAGCGCTGTTGGTTGCGACGGCTGATGATGTTGTAGAGGATGTCCGCGGAGCGGCTGTCGCATGGCAGGTAGCCGAGTTCGTCCAGGATCAAGATCGAGGGACGGATGTACCGCTTGATCCGGCGCTCGAAGGCGGGAAGCGATTCCTGCTGGAGGAGGTCGGCGAGGGCGCCGGCGAGCGTCGTGAAGCGGACGGTCTTGCCCGCGAGCAAGGCGGCATGGCCGAGGTTCTTCGCGAGCATGGTCTTCCCGACGCCGGATTGGCCGCGCAGGAGCACGTTGTCGCCGCGGCCGATGAAGTCGAGGGTGAAGAGGCGCTCGACGAGCTCGCGGTCGATCTTGCGCGGGTGGGCCCAGTCGAAGCGGTCGAGCGGCTTGAAGGCGCCGAGGTAGGCGGCCCGGGTGCGGCTCGCGAGGTTGGTGGCTGCGCGGGCGCGCCGTTCGAGCGCAACGAGCGCCTCGATGGACTCGGTTGGGCCGAGGCGGCTCTTGTGCGAGTGGGTCAGGAAGGCGGCCAGGGCATCGCGGCTGGCGCGAAAGCCGATCTGGGCGAGCTGGGTGGTGAGGTCGGGCGGGTCAGTCGTCATCGTAGGTCTCCAGGTCGTGAGGCACGACGTCGCGATCGTCAGCGTGCGCGGGCAGGTGAAGGTCGACAGGGACGGGGCGGCGGCGCTCCACGCGCAGGCGGTCGCAGGCGACGGCCAGCGCGCCGGTGTCGCGCAGGCCACGGGTGACGATCTCGGCGACGGCGGCGGCGAACACCTCGTCGCCGTAGAGATCCAGGAGCTTGATGGCGCGAGTGACCTGAATGGCGAGGCTCGGGCCGGAGAGCGCCCAGCGGTCGAGGAGCGCGCCGAAGGAGGGCGCGACGGCGCGGAGACGATCCCGCCCCTTGAGATCACGAGCGGCGCGCCGCTCGGCGACGAGGGCCGCGCGGTGCTCGGGCTGCTCGATCACCTGGCGTTTGCCGTAGTCGCGCTGGTGGCGCGCTATGCAGGTGGCCCCGTCGAGCACGCGAATGGTGACGTCGTCCGCCACGAGGGTCAAGGCGCGGTCGGCGTGGTCCGTCGGCACGGAGTACCGGTTGGTGTCGAAGCGGACGAACGCCTGGGAGTCGGCGCTGGCCGGCTCGACCCGGTCGGTGTCGGGCAACGGCTCGGGCAGCGCGAGGAGGCGGTGGCGCTCCTCGGCGAGCACGTCGGCTACCGTTCTGGGCGCGAGCACGGGGTGCGGACGGGGCTGCGCGATCTCGGCGAGGAAGCGCAGGATCTGGGTATTGCCCTCGGCGATGCCGGTGATGGTGCGCCCGGCGAGGAACCGGTCGCGCAGGTAGCGGACGGCCCGCTCGACCCGGCCCTTGTGCTCCGGCCGAGCCACGGCACAGAGGCGCGGCTCGACGCGCATCCTGCCGCACAGGTCGAGGAGCACGGGGTGGAAGCGCACCGCATCGCCGCGCCGCTCCAGCACGACGATCTTGGGGTTGTCGAAGAGCCACTGGCGCGGAACGCCGCCGAAGGCGCGGGAGGCGCGCACCAGCGACCGGGTGAGCGAGTGCACGGTGAGGTCGAAGACGAACTCGCCCCACAGGGCCCGCGAATGCGAGAGCACGATGACGAAGAGCCAGAGCGCCCGCTCCCCGCCGGACACGGCAACCTTGCCGACGTAGGCCCAGTCGACCTGTGCCTGCTCGCCAGGGAGGGGCTCGGTGCGGAGGTACAACTCGCGCCGTGGCTTGGGGCGAACCCCGGCCACGTGCTCGCGCAGCGTGCGGACCGCGCCGGCGTAGCCCCGCTGGGCGAGCATGTCGTGGAGCCGGGTGGCGCGCAGGCGCGGGTAGCGGGTCAGCGTCTCGGCGATGAATGCGCGGTACGGATCGACGAGCCGCGGCCGCGGCGCAGCCTCGGGGCGCGCCTCCCCGAGGCCGAGAACCCGGCGGACCACGTCGGGGTGGAGCCCGAGTTGCCCGGCGACGGTGCCGACGCGCCAGTGCTCCGCGTAGTACAGACGGAGGATCTCCGCCTCGGTCTCCGGCGTCGTCACCGCTCCCCTCGCAGGCTGAGCTGGCGCAGGTCGCTGAAAGAGCCGAGACCTCGGCGGCGGCGCCGCGGGTCGAACACCTCAACTTCGTAGTGCAGCGTCTCTCGCCCGATGCCGAACCCGTCGCAGAGGCCCAGCGCGGATGAAGTCTCCTCGGCGTCCGCACACAGAACAACGGACAGGGGGCGGTGCAGCCACAGCGACAGCCCCTCCAGCAGGGTCGGAGCCGCGGTCGGGTGCTGTGCTCCAGGCGGCGGCAGCACGGCCCGCAGCATTTCGGTCCCACCATAGGTCAGGTAGAGCCGCGTCACTTCCGACGACGGCTTGCAGATCAGGCGTGGTCTCGGCATCGGGCACACTCACGGTGCTGATCGAGACGCCGGCGACCATCGCCGCGGTCCAATCGGCACGCACGATCAGGCTGCCCGCTTCGTCAACTTCCTCGATACCCTGATGCGTCACTTTCTTCCGGGCGCGGTAAGCCGCCTGGCGCTCCGCGTGGTCGCGGCGGCCGGCGGCAGACGCCTGGTGACGGCGCCCCGCCGCCCGCACCGAGGCCAGTCGGCCCGAATCGCCGCACGTCTTGCAGCAGTACTCCTGGCCCCGGTCGCAGCGCCGGCAGACGTAGAAGATCGCCGCGCAATGGCTGCAGCGGCTCTCCCGGAAGCTGTCGTCGAGGCCGGGCCCGGCGCATGATGAGCGGCACACGCCAAGGTCCCTACACCGGTATTCACGGAGCGCGAAATGTCCAGCCGCGGAAAGAAGTTCACCAAGACCGAGAAGGAGATGCGTCGGCGCCAGCAGGAAGCCCTGGAACTCGACAAACTGGTCAGGGACACCGCAGCTGCCTTCCGTTCCTCCTTCGAGACCGGAGAGGACGCCGCCGCCGAGTGCGATCGCCGCCGCGCCGACCTGATCGCCGACCTCGAGTACCGCCGCCTGCCCTACGAAATTTGGCGCGGCCGGCCTGGTGCTGAGCACCTGGTCTCCGCCATGGCAGACCTCATCGCCGAGAACGAGCGGCACCTTGACGCCATCGAGGACCTCTTCCACCGATTCGATGGCCTCACCAGCAGTACCTGGAGCGAGACACTGGGCGCCGACGTCGTCCCCGATGATCTCATCCGCCGAAGGCTCTTCTCGGACCCGCCGGCCTGAGAGCGCCCTCGACTCAACCGTCAGATTCCTACGTTCCGAAGCCGCCGTTCACAAGACTGTGGCCGACTGTTTCAGGTACCGGCGGCACGTCGGCCTGGAGGTCGCGCTCGCGGCGCTGCGGGGGTACCTCGGTCGCCCCGTCGCGAGAGGCGGTACCAGGCGCACCGGCTCGCCCATCGACGACCTGGTCGCCGCGGCCCGCGCCGACCGGATCTCGGCGGTCCTCCGGCCCTACCTGGAGGCCCTGGCGTGACTCCGTAGTCCACTTGACTACGCAGCTCCGCGGGCGCATCCTCGATGAATGAGGGTCGCCGATGTCGAGTGGGACCGCGCAAACATGCAGCACTTCCGGGAGCATGGCCGCTGCCAACGGGAAGAGGTCGAGGACGTCCTCCGTTCCCGCTGCCACCCCACTCGGGCCGTCGCCATCGAAAGCGAGCAGGGCGACGAGCCGCGGCGGCTCTTCTACGGGCGGACCTGCTCGGAAAGGTACCTCGCGGTGGTTGCGGCGCCCCGGCCCCACGACGTGATGCGCCCCATCACCTGCTGGCCCTTGTCGGCGAATTCGGCGAAGAGTTACGAAGCCTGGCGAAAGACGGTGAAGCGATGAAGACCAAGAAGACGTCGCGGAAGGCTTCGCAGAAGCAGTGGCCGCCCGGCAAGCCGCTTCCCAGGTTCGCAACGGCGGCCGAGGAGGAGCGCTTCTGGCTCTCCCATGACTTCGACGAGGCGATGGAGGCCGTTGGCGAGGAAGTCGTCTACGAACCGCAGGCGACCCGGCAGGCGCGCACCCACGTGTATCGGGTCCGGCTCGATGACCTGGAGATGTCCACGTTGCAGGCGCTGGCCAAGCGTCGGGGCGTGAACGCGTCGGTGGTCCTGCGCGAGCTCGTTCGGGCCGCGAGGCCTGCCAGGGCTGGCGAGACCGCGACGAAGTAGGCTTCGGCGGGAGCCGCCGGGGAGCGACCCGATCAGAACGCGTGCACGAACAGGCCGGAGCGCAGCTTCGGCTCGAATCGAGCCGGGGTCGATCGCACCCGTTTCACCGGAGTGCACCGAACGTCAAGCTGCTGATTTCGTTGGACCGGGGGATCCGGTTGGATCGCACGCGATGCACCGCGAGGCACCCGAACTCGGCGCGTGGACTGCTGGCGGACTGCGGGCTGCGTTGCGGCCCCTTCCGGTCGTCGGGGCCGAACTCTTCATCCAGGCGGGCGCCATCGTCGCCAAGCGGGCGGCGCGGGGGACGGCTTCCAGGGTCGAGGTGGAGGACATCTTGCGCCGGGCCTCCGAACAGGCCAGACAACTGCTGGCGTGAACGCTCTCGGCTCGCCTTGGTGCTTTCCAGTAGCCGACAAGGTGAGGCGTTAGTCGAGGGGAGCGTCGGCCGTCCCGGGGCGCGCCCTGTTGGTCACTTCCCAGGGGGCGGCAACGGGGCGGGGAGCGCGCCGGCCGGATAGAGCGTGGTGACGTCCAGCCACGTCACGGCATCTCCCGGTGACCCCGTCCCGAAGGCCTTGTATCGCCGAACGACGCCGCACACGTCGAGGTCGGCCGTGACTCGCGACTTGTCGTAGCGGATGAATCGAACCTTCTCTGGTGCACATCCGTGGTCGAACTCCACTTGGGCCTGGATGTTCGGGTTTGACTCAGTCAGGCGGGCGCCTGACCTTGGAGTGGCGCACGCTACTGTGGAAACGACAAGCAACCCAGCAATCATCGTACTTCTCGTCATGTCGCCTCCCGGTTGAACCGGACGTCTGGGTCCATACCAATGCTATACCCACGAAGCGCCTTTGCGTTGGCGAAGTGAAGGGAAGATTCGGGCGAAGAAGTGTTAACAGCGGCTTTCCTAAGGACCAACGTGACGTATAGTCCTTACGCCATGAAGCCCAGCATCCACGGCCGTATCGTTCCGGTGTTCCTGCTCCTCTCTGCATGCGCCACTGCGCCCGCCGTATCCTCCGGCTACCAGCTCGACCCGAATACCCGCCCCGCCTGTGAGACCAACTGCACGCAGATGGGGCTGAAGCTCGCCGCCGTCGTGCTCGTCCGGAATTCGGCAGGATGTGTGTGCGCGGTTCCCGAAGCGAAGCCAGGGGTGGGGCTCGGTGGTCAGGCTGCGGCAGGAACTGTCGCGGTTGCGGGCGGGGTCCTCATCGCGGACGAGGACGCTCAGCAGAACCAGACCGTCGTCATCCAGAGCCAGCAGGTCCAGCAGCAGATGCAGGTCACGCAGTAGCCCGCCGACCACTCGATCATCCTGGGGAAAGCTTGAACATCCGTCGCGTTGCAACCACTCTCGTCCTTTTGGTCCTCGCTGCATGCGGGGGATCGACGCCGGCCGACCCTGCCCCACCGCCTACGCTCGACTTCCGGGACCCGAGCGTCGTCTGGACCGCAGGGTTCGCCGATGCCGCGCTCTACATGACTGACCAGATCGGGTTCGTGGCAGAGCGCCGGCCTCTGCCGGCACCCTTGCAGGGAAGCGCGCTCTATCAGTACGGGTACAATACCAGCGATGACCTGTGCATGTGGTTTGCGTTCAGCAGGTCTGGTTTCGACCCTGCGAAGGAGTATGCGGTCGCGTTCGACGTCGGTATCGCGAGTGATGCAGGCGTAGCATGCGAGGCCGGGACCGCGGTCGCGACGTACGTGAAGGCGGGCGCGTCCTCCTATCTCCCCGGCAGGGTTGAAGTGAATGGGTATTGGTGGATGAACGTTGACAAGGGAGTCCCCCCAGGGGGCGACGGTAGCCAGGCGCTTGCTCTGGGAGACATTCGCAACGACATCCCCGGTTGCCCGAGCACGAACAAGCCTTGGGGTGAACGCAGCCTCTCATCCGGTAGCCGTGAGATTCGCGTTCGGCCCTCGAACGATGGGACCATCTGGTTCTTCGTGATGACGGACTCCGGATTCGAGTCCCCCTACCAGCTCTACTTCACGTTCTTGAACCTCCGGATACGAGCCCTACCGTCCACCGGGTAGATTGACCCTTTAGGTTGCGCGCGATCGTTCGGGCGATGGAGCCGGTTCGCTTCGCCCCCCGGGGACGGCGGAATACCGCTCGTCAGGGCGGTGGCGTTGGCGGTCATCGCTGGGGTGGGCGTGGCCCTGGCCCAATCAGGGCGCCCGTCTCCGATTCGCTGACGATCACGGTGCAGAACGCGACTTGGGCCCCGGAACCCTGTCGACGGTGCCCTGTTGACGGGCGCCGGAGTCCGGGATCGACGACGTTCGGCCGTGGTTGGTCCACAGGGCACGTCCCCGACTCGATGGGGCAAGCCCGCGTGATCCGGGCGCCCCGCCCCGCCGCCCCATCGTGACGGAACGTGCGTCGGGCCGGGCGCCAGCAGCCCGATCCCACACTCCCAACCACTACGTGGGATTGTGGGATCGGGTTGCTGTCACCTGATGGATGCGGATTGGAGTTCAGGGCGGCGGGGCGGGGCTTGGTCTGGCTGGTCAGAGTTCACTCTTGGAAGAATGCAGATTCGAGGAATCAGGGGATGGATGAGAACAGATAAAGAGAAGAATGCAGTGAGGGGGGTCGTCTGTTCGTTGGGGTCGTCGTCGTGCTCAGGCTGCGTCAGGCTCGTGGGGTCATGAAGGGCAAGAGCAAAAGTCGGGTCCGGGTCGAGAAGGGGCTCTTCGAGCGGCGGAAGGCCGAGAAGCAGCGGTCGCGTGAAGAGGACCGGCTGGCACTCGAGTCCGGGCAGAAGAGCCGGGAGCAGCTCAGGCAGGAGAACGGGCTCTTCTCGGGCATGAAGGTCCGGATTGACCTCGACCGGGCGAAGGCCCTCTCGTGATGCCCGTGGGGCATGCTTGCGGCCCCAGAGCGAGGCGTGTTACATTCCGTAGGTCGGTATTGTTGTAGACCAACGTTTTGTAACATGCCCTCGATCGCAACCAAGACCTCCGAACTGCTCCGGCTGGCCGGCTCCGGCCCCCTGCGGACGCGCGACGTCGACGCGGCGGACATCCCGCGCGTCTACCTGCGGCGACTGTGCGAGCGCGGCCTCCTGGAGCGCGTGGATCGCGGGCTCTACCGGCTCCCCGAGGCGCCGGTCACGGAGATGCACTCGCTGGTCGAGGTCGCCCGGCGCGTCCCGCACGCGACCGTCGCCCTGCTCAGCGCCCTCCAGGTCCACGGACTCACGACGGAAGCTCCGCACGCGGTCTGGATTCTCATCGACCGCCATGCCCGGACGCCCAAGGTCACCTACCCGAAGCTGGAGGTCGTCTACGCGAGCGGCCTCGCGCTCGTGCATGGCGTCGAGACAAGGACCATCGAGGGCGTCCCGGTCCGGCTCACGACGCCGGCCAAGACCGTGGCCGACTGTTTCAGGTACCGGCGGCACGTCGGCCTCGATGTCGCGCTCGCGGCGCTGCGGGGGTACCTCGGTCGCCCCGTCGCGAGAGGCGGTCCCAGGCGCACCGGCTCGCCCATCGACGACCTGGTCGCCGCGGCCCGCGCCGACCGTGTCTCGGCGGTCCTCCGGCCCTACCTGGAGGCCCTGGCGTGAAAGGGAAGCCGAACGTCGGAGCCCGAGCGCGTGTCCGCCTGCTCCGCCTGGCCAAGGAGCGCGGTGACGACTTCCAGCTCGTCCTGCTGCGCTTCGTGCACGAGCGGCTCCTCTACCGCCTGGCCTCGTCGAGCCACGCGGGGAGCTTCGTTCTCAAGGGGGCCACCCTCTTCACTGTCTGGACCGGCCACCCGCACCGTGCCACTCGGGACCTCGACTTGCTCGGGTTCGGGGACGCCACCGAGGCGCACCTGCGCACCGTGTTCGAGGAGATCGCCGCCACGCCCAGTCCCGACGACGGAGTCACGTTCGACCCGGCCACGATCGAGACCGGCCCGATCCGGGGCGAAGAAGGGTACGGCGGTGTCCGGGTCCACCTCGAAGCCCGCGTCTCCACGGCGCGCATCCGCCTCCAGGTGGACATCGGGTTCGGCGACGTCATCACGCCAGCTGCCTCGGTCCTCGAGTTCCCGGCCTTGCTCGACTTCCCGGCGCCGCGCCTGCGAGCCTACCCGCGCGAGACCGTGGTGGCGGAGAAGCTCGAGGCCATGGTGAAGCTCGGCCTCGCCAACAGCCGGATGAAGGACTTCTACGATCTGGCCATCCTGGCGAGGCTCTTCCCGTTCGACGGTGCCCAGCTTGCGAGCGCCATCCGGGCGACCTTCGAGCGACGCGGCACGGCCCTGCCCGAGGGCGCACCGATCGCACTGACCGCAGACTTCGCGAACGCTCCGGGCAAGACCGCCCAGTGGAGCGGCTTCAAGCGCAAAGGGGCCGTCGCGGATGCTGGCAGCCTCCAGGAATCCGTGACCGAGGTTGCGCGCTTCGCATCCGAACCGCTGGCGGCTGCGGGGGCCAGCTCGCCCTGGCGTTGTCGCTGGCCTGCCGGCGGGCCGTGGATTGCGGAGGCCCTCGGTAGCTGACGAGTCCACTGCTGGCGAACTGCGGGAAGGGTCGGAGGCGGACGGAAGCGCGAAGCAGCGCAGCGAGGGAACTGCCGAAGACGAGCCGCAAGCCCCCGTCGCGTCTGCCGATTCCGGGAGCGACCCGGTCAGAACGCGTGCACGAAGAGGCCGGAGCGCAGCTTCGGCTCGAACCAGGTGCTCTTCGGCGGCATGATCTGCCCGGCGTCGGAGACGTCCATCACCTGGTCCACCCGCGTCGGGAAGAGGTGGAAGGCCACGCTCCAGCCCTCCTCGTTCACCCTCCGTTCCAGCTCCTTCGCGCCGCGGATGCCGCCCACGAAGTCCACGTTGGTGTCGCGCCGCGGGTCGGCGATGCCGAAGATCGGAGCCAGCACCTGGTCCTGCAGGATCGAGCAATCGAGCGAGGCCACCGGGTCCTCGGCGTCGAAGCTCCCGGGACGGACCCGCGCCCGCCACCAGCGCCCCTCGAGGAAGACGCCGAACGAGAGCGGCCCTTCCGGCTCGGGCCGGTCGGCGGGCGAGAGGTTGAATACCTGCTCGAGCGCAGCGCGGATCTCGGCGGCCCTTCGCCCCTTGGTGTCCCGGACCACGCGGTTGTAGGCAAGGATCTGCATCTGGTCGTGCGGGAAGACCACCGCGAGGAAGCGGTCGTGCTCACCCGGCTTGCCCTTGCGCAGCGCGTGGACGCGGGAGGCCGCCGCCGAGCGGTGGTGCCCGTCGGCCACGTAGAGGGCCGGGACCGAAAGGAAGAGCACGGCGATGCGCGCGCTGGCATCCCCGCCCGCCACCCAGAGCCGGTGCTCGACGCCGTCCTGGGTGGTCATGTCGTACTCGGGCGCGCCATCCATCACCCCGGCGACGGCCGCGTCGATCTCCCTCGAGGCGCGGTAGGTGAGGAAGACCGGCTCGTCGTGCGCGCCCATCTCGTCGATGTGGCGGGTGCGGTCGTCCTCCTTGTCGGCCCGCGTCTTCTCGTGCTTCTTGACGAGGCCGGCGTCGTACTCGGCCACCGAGGCGCAGGCCACGAGCCCCACCTGCCGGTGGGCGCCCATCTTCTGGGCGTAGACGTAGCAATGGGGCTCGCCGTCGGCGCGCAGCACGCCCCGTTCACGGAAGTCGGCGAGGTTGCGGGCTCCTCGAGCATAGACCGCGTCGGCGTGGTCGTCGGTCCCTTCGGGGAGGTCGATCTCGGGTCGGGAAACGTGGAGGTAGCTGTCCGGGTTGCCCCGGGCGAGCGCGCGCGCCTCGCGCGTGTTCACGACGTCGTAGGGGGGCGCGGCGACGCGCACCGCGTTGTCGCGCGACGGCCGCAGCGCCCGGAACGGATGGAGGGTGGCCACCGGGACGCTAGCCCCAGAGCTTCTCGTCCTTGCCCTGGACCGATCTTCCGCAGTGTACGCAGACCTTCACACGCCCGCCCACGAGCGCGCTCTTGCCGCCCGCGTAGGTGTGGGAGCACTCGCGGAGAAGCTCCTCCTCCTGCTCCAGCAGGACGCGGATCGACTCCTCGAGCTTCACGATCTCCGACCGCAGCGCATCTCGCTTCGCCAGGCGTTCGTCTTGCGTCACGATCGACTCCTCCAGAGGTGCCGCCCGGCGCGGGACAGCCGCGCGTGGCGTCGGCATCATAGCCAAGTCGCGCCCCGCGGAGGAAGCGATTGCGACGAGATGCTTCCTTCCTCGCGCCCCGGTCCGGAGACCCGACGTTCACTCTGGGTGTCAGTACGGCGCCGGGAAACCGACCGATGGTCTCGAGAATCCCTCCCCCATTGCGCTGCATCAAGATGAGAAATCAAACATTTAATCCATCGGAGGCAACCGCTGGCCTGTCCCGTGCAAATGGTACGGCATCCTACACGCAAGGAAGCGCAATTCCTGCGGTGTAGGTTTTTTGGCTTTGGAGGCGTTCATGTCGGGACTGCGGTCAGGTGGCACCCAGGCGTTCGTTAGCACCCTGATTCTGGCAAGTTGCGTTGCGTTCATTTCAGGTTGCTCCGACCCACGCCCGACGGCCTCCCGAAGCACGGATGGAGGGACTGGCGGCGGAAGCAAAGCTTGCACGCTTTGCCACGGTGACGCGACCCGCCCGGCGACTGTCGCCAACCCGATGCTTCCGTCTGCTCCCCCCAAAGGGACTAATGGCGAGAGCGACGTGACTGCCCGCGCCGTGGGAGCCCACCAGCTCCATCTCCAGGGCGGGACGATCGGTCGGGCGGTCGCTTGCGCCGAGTGCCACGTCGTCCCCACCACCGCTGCACACTTCAATGGAACGGTGGACCTCGCCTTCGGAACGCTGGCCACCACCGGCGGAGCGGCCCCCAGCTGGAACGGCTCCTCCTGCTCCGCCTCCTACTGCCACGGCGGCTTCGCCGGAGGCTCCCCGACCAACGCTCCGGTCTGGACCCAGGCCCGCGCCACCTCGTGCGGCACCTGCCACGGCCTGCCTCCCGCGGCCCCGCACCCGGACGTGGGAGCGGCCTCCAACTGCGGAACCTGCCACACCGGCTACACCGCGACCACGGTGAACCTCGCCACCCACGTGGACGGCAAGGTGGACGTCGCGAACATGACCTGCACCTCCTGCCACGGCGATCCGGCCCGCGCCGACACGACGCTGAACCCCCGCAACTCCGCCGCGCCGCCCACGGGCTCGAAGGGCGAGTCCGCCACGACCACCCGTGCGGTGGGCGCGCACGCCCTCCACCTCAAGGACGGCAACGCCACCGCCTGCACCGAGTGCCACGTCGTCCCCACCAGCAACACCCACTCGAACGGGCCGGTCGAGATCACCTTCGGAACCGTCGCCGGGACGGGCGGCGCCACGCCCACCTGGAGCGGCGCGACCTGCTCCAACGTCTACTGCCACGGCGCTTTCACCGGCGGCAACGCCGGCTACACGCCGACCTGGACCAACCCGGCCGCCACGTCCTGCGGCACCTGCCACGGCGTTCCGCCCTCCGCGCCCCACACCCAGAACTCCGACTGCGCCTCGTGCCACACCGGCTACACCTCGACCTCGGTCAACGCCTCGACCCACGTGAACGGCACGGTGGACGTGGCCGCGATGTCCTGCACCTCCTGCCACGGCGACGCGACCCGGGTCGCCACCGTGCTCAATCCCGACCTCGCCGCCGCACCGCCCAAGGACACCACGGGCAGCAGCGCCACCACCTCCGCCGGCGTCGGCGCCCACCAGGCCCACCTGAACGCGGGCGCGCTGCGGAACGCCATGGCCTGCACCGAGTGCCACGCCACCCCCGGGCAGGGCACGCATCCCAGCGGCGCCCTCGACCTCGCATGGGGCCCGCTCGCGTCCACCGGCGGCGCCGTCCCCGCCTTCGACCCTACCGGCCTCACCTGCACCAACTACTGCCACGGCGCCACCCTCGGTGGAGCCACCCACACCCGCCCGGTCTGGACTGGCGGAACCGTCGAGGTGACCTGCGGAAGCTGCCACGGCAGCCCGCCTCCGGCGCCCCACCCGTTCGTCGCCGCCACGGCCAGCTGCGGCAGCTGCCACCCTGGCTCCACGCGCACCGCGGTCGATCCGGCCACCCACGTGAACGGCCAGGTCGAGGTCAACCTCTCCTGCACCACCTGCCACGGCGACGCGGCCCGCGCCGGCACCGCGCTCAATCCCCTGCTGGCCGCCGCGCCCCCGGTGGACGCCAAGGGCAACACCGCCACCACCGCCCGCGGCGTCGGCGCCCACCTGCGCCACCTCCAGGCCAGCGCGACCTCCTCCGGCACGGCCTGCGGCGAGTGCCACTCCATCTTCCTCAGCATGTCCCACTCGAATGGAGTGGCCGAGGTGGCGTTCGGCCCGCTCGCGAAGACGGGCGGGGTCAGCCCGGCCTGGAACGGCTCGGGCTGCGCCTCGAGCTACTGCCACGGCAACTTCAAGAACGGCGCGACCACGTACGTCCCGAACTGGACGGCGCCGGTCGCGAACGCGTGCGGCACCTGCCACGGCCTACCCCCGGGCGGGAACCACACCACCAGCACCGCCTGCGAGAGCTGCCACACGGGCTACACCGCGACCACCGTCGACGTCACGACCCACCTGAACGGCGTCAT
>CAIQRS010000173.1 GCA_903874275.1 uncultured Anaeromyxobacter sp. | reverse complement strand
TGGAGCGGCCTGCCGCCGTTCCCGGAGGGAGTCCCAGCCGATGAGCGACACCACGTCCGGCCCGGCCGGATTCAAGCCCTACATCTCCGCCGACCAGGTCATCCCCGAGTTCACCGTGAAGGCGGTGGTGACCGGCGCGCTCTTCGGAATCCTCTTCGGCGCCTCCACCGTCTACCTGGCCCTCAAGGCCGGCCTCACCGTCTCGGCCTCGATCCCCATCGCGGTCATCGCCATCTCGCTGGGGCGAAAGCTCCTCAAGACCACCATCCTCGAGAACAACATCATCCAGACCGCCGGCTCGGCCGGCGAGTCGATCGCCGCCGGCGTGGTCTTCACCCTCCCCGGCTTCCTCTTCCTCTCCACGGGTCCGGACGGCATCTCGGTGGGGGCCGGCTACTTCAACTACGCCACCCTGTTCACCCTCTCCCTGGTGGGCGGCATCCTCGGCGTCCTGATGATGATCCCGCTGCGCCGCTCCCTCATCGTGAAGGAGCACGAGGAGCTCAAGTACCCGGAGGGCGCGGCCTGCGCCTCGGTGCTCATCGCCGGCGAGAAGGGGGGAGACTTCGCCAAGACCGCCTTCCAGGGCGTGGGCATCGCGGTCGCCTACGCCATCCTGCAGAAGGTCTTCCACGTCATCGCCGAGACCCCGGCCTGGGTCACCGCCCGCACCAACAAGTGGCTGCCCAACGCCACCGTGAACGGCGAGATCACGCCCGAGTACATGGGCGTGGGCTACATCATCGGCCCCAAGATCGCCGGCGTGCTGGTGGCCGGCGGGGTGCTCGCCTGGCTGGGCCTCATCCCACTCCTCGGCTTCCTGGTCCCGGGCGACATCGTCTACGCCCAGCTCGTCAAGGTGGGCAGCAACCCGGCCGGCTTCGGCTGGGACCCCGTCTCCCACACCTTCGGGAACACCGCCAACGCCATCTACCGGGCCTACGTGCGCCAGATCGGCGCGGGCGCCGTGGCCGCCGGCGGCTTCATCACGCTGGTGAAGACGCTGCCCACCATCTACACGTCGCTGCGCGACTCCATCCGCTCCCTCTCCGACAAGACCGCCGCCCACGAGACCAAGCGCACCGATCGCGACCTCTCCTTCGTCACCGTCATCGCCGGCAGCCTGGGGCTGGTGATCGTCCTGGTGGCGCTGCCCTTCGTCCCCGGCGAGACCATCCTCAACAAGATCCTGGTGGCGGTGCTGGTCATCGTCTTCGGCTTCATCTTCGTGACCGTCTCCTCGCGCATCGTCGGGCTCATCGGCTCGTCGTCCAACCCCATCTCCGGCATGACCATCGCCACCCTCATGGCCACCGCCATGGTCTTCGTGGGGCTGGGCTGGACCGGCTCGGCCTACGAGCCCATGGCGCTCGTGGTGGGCGGCATGGTGTGCATCGCCGCGGCCAACGCCGGCGCCACCTCGCAGGATCTCAAGACCGGGTACCTCATCGGCGCCACCCCGCGGGCCCAGCAGATCGCCCTCTTCGTGGGCGCCATCGCCTCGGCGGTCGTCATCGGACTCACGGTGAAGGTGCTCGACACCCCGAGCGCCGACCAGCTCGCCAAGGGCATCACCCACGCCATCGGCACCGAGAAGTTCCCCGCCCCGCAGGGAACCCTCATGGCCACGCTCATCAAGGGGCTGCTCTCCCTCAACCTCGACTGGGTCTTCGTGCTGGTGGGGGTCTTCTTCTCCATCACCATGGAGCTCTGCGGCGTGAAGGCCCTCTCCTTCGCCGTCGGCCTCTACCTGCCGCTCTCCACCACGCTCCCCATCTTCGCGGGCGGCGTGGTGAAGGGGCTCGCCGACTGGTCCACCAAGCGCAAGGGCGGGGAGGCCGAGGACTCCGAGCTCGGGGGCGGTTCGCTCATGGCCACCGGACTCGTCGCCGGCGGCGCCCTCACCGGCGTGGTGGTG
This sequence comes from uncultured Anaeromyxobacter sp., assembly GCA_903874275.1. GTDB lineage: Bacteria > Myxococcota > Myxococcia > Myxococcales > Anaeromyxobacteraceae > CAIOAK01. The sequence goes on along the minus strand of CAIQRS010000173.1, from coordinate 38,805 downwards.
GCGCTCCTCCAGGTGAACGAGAACGTGGAGCGCTTCCTCTCCTCGAACCTGAACATGGAGCCGGCCATCGCCCGGGTCATCGGCCACGGAGGCTTCACCCTGCTCGGGGTCGCCTGCTTCGCCGGGCTGGGGTTCCTGCTCTTCCGGGCCGGCAGGAAGCCGCAGGCCAAGCTCGACTGATCCCAGGGATTTTCCCCGGGGATGTCACAAACGGCCCGGACGACCCTCCTCTCCTTCGGGGAAAGGGGAGAGGTCATGATGCTGGCCCGGGTCGGGCCGTTTCGGGATCCCGAACGGCTGCTGCGATCGCTCTGCCGCTGCGACGGCCTGAAGGACGTGGCCGTGGTGGTGGCCCTCCTCGTCGTCGCCGGGGCGCTCGCGGTGCGCCTGGGGCTGATCAGCCCCTGAAATTCCCGGCCCGCCCGTCCGTTCTTCCTGGGTCGCGCCCTTCGACGTAAGCTCGGGGTCTGCTCGAGGAGAGGCGGTGCCGTGATCGCCGGCGAGGACGCCAAGCCATCGGGTGGCCCGCAGCCCGGGTCGATGTCCGCCTTGCTCGAGGAGCTGGCGGAAGCCCCCGAGGTGCGCCCTGGCACTGGCATCGCCGCGGGGACGGTGATCGGGGGGCGCTTCGAGGTGCTGCGCGAGCTGGGGCGGGGCGGCTTCGGGGTCGTCTTCGAGGCGCGTGACCGGGAGCTCGGCCGGCTCGTCGCCGTGAAGGTGGTCCGGGCCCGGCGCGGCGTGGACCCGGGCATGCTCCGCGCCGAGGCCGAGGCGGCGGCGGCGCTCCACCACCCCAACATCGTCACCGTCCACGACCTGGGAAGCGCCGGGGGGGAGGGCTGGCTCGTCCTGGAGCTCCTGCGCGGCGAGACCCTGGAGGCGCGGCTGCACCGCGGCGCGCTCCCCGGCCCCGAGGCGCTCCGGGTGGCCACCGAGATCGCCCGTGGCCTGGCCCACGCCCACCGCGCCGGCGTGCTCCACCGGGATCTCAAGCCCTCCAACGTCTTCCTCTGCGACGACGGGGCCGTGAAGATCCTCGACTTCGGACTCTCCCGGGTCTTCGGCTCGGGCAGCGGCCCGGAAGGCGGGACGCCTGCGTACATGGCCCCGGAGCAGTGGAGGCGCGACGCGGAGGACGAGCGCACCGACGTCTTCGCCCTGGGCGTGATGCTCCACGAGATGCTCACCGGCAGCCGCCCCTTCGCGGTCGAGTCGGGGCGGAGCACGGCGCTCGACGACGGCCCGGTGCCGGAGCTCCCGGCGGGCGCCGCTCCCCGCGACCTGCGGATGCTGGTGCGGCGCTCGATGTCCCGCTCCCGGGACGACCGCCCCCGCGACGGGGCCGTGGTGCTCGAGTCCCTTCTCGAGCAGCGGACCGCCACCGAGACGGGCCGGAGCAGGAAGCGCGTGGTCCTGGCCGGGGCGCTGGTGGGGCTGGTCGCGCTCCTGGCCTTCCTCGCCTCCCGTGCCCTCCACGTCAGGGACCTCGATCCGGGCCAGCGCATCCCCGTGGCGGTGGCCGACTTCCAGAACGGCACCTCCGATCCGGAGCTGAACGGCCTGTCGGGGATGCTCACCACCTCCCTCGAGCAGTCGAAGCGGCTCACCGTGCTCACCCGGTCCCGCCTCGCCGACCTGATCCGCCAGACGGGCAAGGAGGTCCCCGACCGCATCGACGAGTCCCTGGCCCGCGAGGTGGGGAAGGCGGCGGGGGTGAAGGCGCTTCTCCTCGCCACGGTCCACCGCTTCGACGACGTCTACGCCATCGAGATGCGGGCGCTCGACCCGGCCACCAACGAGTACCTCTTCACGCTCAAGGAGGACGGGAAGGGGAAGGGCAGCATCCCGGGGATGATCGACCGGCTCTCCTCCCGGGCGCGCGAGCAGCTGCGGGAGCGCCCCGCCGACCTGGCCGGTGGCCGGGGCGTCGCCGAGGTGACCACGGCCAACCTGGCCGCCTACGAGCACTATTTCAAGGGGCGCCAGTCGCTCGACCAGGCGCGCTTCGACGAGGCACGGACCGAGCTCAAGGCGGCCTTGAAGGTGGACCCGCAGTTCGCGCTGGCCCACTACCAGACGGCGGTCCTCGACGCCTGGACCGTGAAGCCGGGCTGGTCGGACGAGGCCTCGCTCCAGGGAGCGCAGGCGCACATCGACACGGCGGTGCGGCTCGCCGACCGGCTCCCCGACAAGGAGCGGCTGGCCCTGCTCGCCTGGAAGGCCACCTGGGAGAAGCGGAACGGCGAGGCGCTGCGGCTGCGGGACGAGGGGGCGGAGCGCTGGCCCCAGGACAAGGAGGCGGTCTTCTGGGCCGGCGACATCCGCTTCCACACCGGCGACACGCCGGCCGCCATCCCCTACTTCGAGCGGGCGCTCAAGCTCGACCCGGCCTACGCGCTGGCCGAGGAGCACACCCTCATCGCCTATTCTCGGCTGGACCGCCGCGACGAGTACCTCGCGCTGGCGCGGCGCTGGGCCGAGCGAACCCATTCCCCCGAGGCCTACCGGTCGGTGGGGCGCGCGCTCCTCGCCGTGGGCCGGCGCGAGGAGGCTCTCCTGGCCTACGCGAAGGCCACCGAGAAGGACGGGCTGGTCACCTACCCGCCGACGCTGGCCCAGTACCTCGCCTACGACGGGGGCGCCCACGAGGCGGAGGCGCACCTCCGCGGCGCCCTGGCGGCCCTGCCCCCGCCTGCCCCGGGAGCGGCGGCGACGCCGAAGGACGGGATCCCTCCGAAGATCATGACCCGCGCCAGGGAGCGGACGGCCCTCTCCATCGCCCTCGTGGACATGCTCGTCCACCAGGGGCGCCTGCGGGATGCCCGCAAGGAGCTCCAGTCGATGGAGGCGGCGGGGATGGGCGCCCGCGAGCTCGCCGGCGGAATGCTGGGGTTCGCGGCCGCCACCTGCTCGCCGCTGGACTACCGTGACGCCGTGAAGGCCGTGGACAGAGCAGGTCCGGAAACGCGCCCCTACTTCCAGCTCGACCTGGCCTTCGCCCGGGCCCTCTCCGGAGATCCGGCGGGCGCGGAGGCGATGGCGCCCGCGATCTTCTCCAGCCCCGACGCATCGGAGTACCCGTCCTACGTGCGGACCATGTTCGACGGGATCGTGGCCTGGAAGAAGGGGGATCTCGACGTCGCGGCCGACCGGTTCCGGGGCGCGCCGGCGATCCCGTACGTCGATCCCCGCTTCAAGGCCCTCGCCGTCCTCGGCGAGGTCGAGCTGGCGCGGGGACGGAACGAGGCGGCCATCACCGCCCTCGAGCAGGCGCGGGGGATCGGGTTCACCCCCTTCGTCTCCTCGATGTCCACCTTCCGCCCGGCCATCCTGTACCACCTGGCCGTGGCCTACGAGCGGACCGGCGACAAGGTCCGGGCCCGCGAGCGGGTGGACGAGCTGCTCCGGCTCTGGCAGCGCGCCGACCCCGACCTGCCGCGCCTCGCCGAGGCGAAGGCACTGAAGAAGCGGCTCGCGCCCAAGACGGCTCAAGCGACGCAGCGGTAGTCGCGGATCTCCTCGAAGCCCCTGCGGCCGAGCTCGGCCCGGATCAGCTCCCGGGCCCCGGGGGCCCCGACGGCGACGAGGAGCGGGAGCCCGCGCGCCCGTTCCACCTCCTCGTGGGAGACCACCGGCGTCCCGAGCACGGCGCGGCCGATCTTCTTGCGGTCCACCTCGAGGAAGAGCACGACGCGGATGCCGTGCCCCGCGAGCGCGCGGGCGAAGGCCCGGCCGGTCTCGCCCGCGCCCCACATCGCCACCTCGCGCCGGTCGGAGAGCGGGCCTTCGGCGAGCCAGGCCGCCTTGAGCGCCACGTGGCGGGCGATGGCGTAGCGACCGTCGGTCCGGGTGAGCCGGGAGGGCGACTCGCGCCAGTCGAGCAGGACCTCGGGAAGGTTGGAGAGCCGGTGTCCGGCGGCGGAGAGGCGCAGCCAGAGGTCGTAATCCTCCGGGAAGTCGCCGTCGCGCCAGCCTCCCGCGTCGGCGAGCACCTCGCGCCGGATGGCCGAGGCCGGGTGGACGAGAGGCGCCTCGACGAGGAGGTCCCGGGCCACCAGCTCCGGGGTCACGAGCCCGTTCAGCCAGGCGGCGTAGCGGGCCATGCCTCCCGCCACCTCGCGCCGCGGGAAGAGCCGGACGCGCGAGCCAACCGCGGCGAGCGAGGGATCCGCCTCGAGCGCGGCGAGCTGCCTTTCCACCCTTCGTGGATGAGCCACGTCGTCGGCGTCCATCCGCACCACCACCTCGGCGTCGCACCGGGTGAGCCCCCGGTTCAGGGCGGAGGCGATCCCCTCCCCCGGCCCGTGGATCACCCGGACCCGCCGGTCGCGCCGGGCGAGCGCCTCGAGGATCTCGCCGGTTCCGTCGGTCGACCCGTCGTCCACGGCCACGAGCGCGAGATCGCGGAAGCCCTGCCGCAGGATGGAGATGGCGGCCGCGCGCACGGTGGCCGCGGCGTCGCGGGCCGGCAGGAGGACGGCCGCCCGGGGCATCGGGCCCCGCTATCCCTCGTAGTCGCCGCCGACGGGGGGCGGCGTCTCGTCGGCCTTGACGTCGTCGGGCGAGACCTCGACCGGCTCGGCGTCGGCGTCGTACTCGCCGAGGACCGGATCGGCGGCCTGGCTGCAGAGCCAGACCGCGGCGTAGTAGTAGCCGGCCGGACCGAGCCCCACGATCTGCCCCCGGGTGGCCGGCGCGATGAGGTCCTGGCGTCGCCACTCCTCCCGGGCGTGGACGTTGGTGACGTGCACCTCGACCACCGGGAAGGAGACCGACTTCAGGCAATCGTGCAGCGCGTAGCTCGAGTGGGTGAAGGCCCCGGGATTCACGATCATGCCGCGGGCCTCCTTGCGGTGCTCCTGGACGAAGTCGATGAGGGCGCCCTCGTGGTTCGACTGGTAGCACCGCACCTCGCGACCGTAGGCGGCACAGGCCTCGGTGACCATGCGCTCGATGTCACGGAGGGTGGTGGAGCCGTAGAGCACCGGCTCCCGCTCCCCGAGCAGGTTCAGGTTCGGTCCGTTCACCAGCAGGATCATCCCGGCCTCCCGATCTCCCGCGCCGCCTCCCGGACTGCAGCGGGATCGGCGACGACGTCCCACTCTACCGCCCAGCCGCCGGGCCGGCGAATTGGCAGCACCCAGAGCAGCCCCGCCGCCGAGCGCTTCTTGTCGTGGGTCATGAGCAGTCGAGCCTTCCGCGCAGCGGAAGGCGAGACAGTCACGGGAAGTCCGGCTCCGAGCAGCACCGCCTCGACCTTCTCCACCTCCGCCTCCCCCACCCGCCCCATCCGCCGCGCCAGCCGGAAGGCGAACGCCATCCCGATGGCCACCGACTCGCCGTGCGTCCAGCGGCTGAACCCCCCCGCCGCCTCGACCCCGTGGCCGAAGGTGTGCCCCAGGTTGAGGAGCTTCCGCTCGGCCTTCTCCCGCGGGTCCCGCTCCACGATCTCGAGCTTCACCCCCGCGCAGGCCGCGATGGTGCGCTCACCGGCCCGGCCGGCCCGGGCCTCGGCGGCGAGCCCCGGCAGCAGTTCCGGCCGGAGGAACCCGTACTTCAACACCTCCCCGAGCCCGCTGCGCAGCTCCCGGGGCGGGAGGGTGGCGAGCGAGGCCGGGTCGGCCAGCACGCCCACCGGGGGGTGGAAGGCGCCCACCGCGTTCTTGGAGAGCGGCAGGTTCACCGCGGTCTTGCCCCCCAGCGCCGCGTCCACCATGGCGAGGACCGTGGTGGGCACGGCGAGCCAGTCGATCCCGCGCATGAAGACGGCGGCGAGGAAGCCGGCCGCGTCGGTGACCGCCCCCCCGCCCAGCCCCACCACCAGGCTGCGCCGGGTCAGGCCGGCGCGCATCAGCTTCGTGGCCGAGCGCTCCAGGACGGCCAGGGTCTTTCCGCGCTCCCCGTCGGGAAGGATCACGATGGCGGCGACCCGGCCCTCCCGGTGGAGCGCCGCGGCGACGCGCCTCCCGTGCGGCGTCGCCAGCACGCGGGCGCAGGTGACGAGCGCGACCCGGTCTCGACCCTGGGTGAACCCGGCGATGCGCCGGGCCACCGGCCCGACCAGCACCTGGTAGGCGTGCCCCTGCTGCCGGGCCTCGAGGACGGTGCTCACGGAGTCCCCAGGAGCCCGGCCACGCGGCGGGCCAGCGCGTCGGAGGTCGCGCCGTCGGCCGGGACGGTGAGGGAGGCCCGGCGGTAGAGGGACAACCGGGCCCGCAGCAGCTCCTCCCAGCGCCGGGCCAGCGGGCGGTCGCCATCCTCGCCCATGCGCCGGGCCGCCTCGGCCCGGGAGACGTCGAGGAAGATCACCCTCCCCACCCGGACGAGGTGCTCGGCGTTCCCGGGATCGCAGAAGGCGCCGCCCCCCAGCGCCACCACCAGCGGCCCGGAGAGACCCCGCACCACCTCGCGCTCCAGCGCCCGGAAGGCGGGCTCGCCGTGCTCGGCGAAGATCTGCGCGACCGTGCGGCGGGCGCGCCTCTCGACCTCCCGGTCGGTGTCCACGACGCGCCGGCCGAGCAGGCGGCCGAGCTCGCGGGCCACGGTGGACTTGCCCGAGCCCATCATCCCCGCGAGTGAGACGGTCTCAGCCGATCCGAGCGGCATAGGCCGTGACCGCCTTCTCGATGTCGGCGACGGCGTCGCCCCCGAACTTCTCGAGGAATACGGCGGCGAGCTCCCAGCAGACCACCGCCTCCCCCACCACCGAGGCGGCCGGGACGGCGCAGACGTCGCTGCGCTCGTAGCGGGCCATGGCCGGCTCGCGGGTGTCGATGTCCACCGTGCCGAGCGGGGTGGTCATGGTGGGGATGGGCTTCATGAAGGCCCGGACGCAGACCGGCTCCCCGTTGGTCATGCCCCCCTCGATGCCGCCGGCCCGGTTGGTGGCGCGGTGGAACCCGCGCTCGGCCGAGTGCTGGATGGCGTCGTGGAACCGGTCGCCGGGGAGGTCCACCCGGGTTCCCTCGCCGAGCTCCACGGCGCGGATGGCCGGGATGGCGCAGAGCGCGCCGGCCAGCCGTCCGTCGAGGCGGCGATCGGGGTGGGCGTAGGTGCCGAGGCCGGGGGGCAGCCCGGTGGCCCAGATCTCGAAGGCGCCGCCGATGGAGCCGCCGCGGGCCTTCTCCCGATCGACGATGGCTCGCCACTCCCCGGCCAGAGCCGGGTCGGCGGTGCGGACGTCGGAGCCCTCGATGGCGACCCTCTCCTCCGCCGTGGGCGGTCCGTCGCCGCGGACGGAGCGCTCGCCGATGGCGGTCACGCGGGAGGAGACCTGGATGCCGAAGCGGCCGAGGAGCTGGCGGGCCAGCGCCCCGAGCGCGACGGTTGCGGCCGTGGACCGCGCACTGGCCCGCTCCAGGGCATCCCGGGCGTCGTCGAAGCCGTACTTCTGGACGCCCGGCAGGTCGGCGTGCCCGGGGCGGGGGCGCGTGAAGCGGGGGCCGCCGCGCGCCTCCGGGGACATGAGCGCCTTCCAGTTCTCGTGGTCCTTGTTCCAGACCAGGAGCGCGATGGGGGTCCCCATCGTCACCCCGCCCCGGATCCCGGAGAGGAACTGGGCCCGGTCGGTCTCGATCTGCATGCGGCCGCCGCGGCCGTATCCCTTCTGGCGGCGGGCCAGCTCGGCGTCCACGCGGGAGAGGTCGAGGTGGAGCCCGGCCGGGAAGCCCTCGGCGATGGCGCAGAGCGCCGGCCCGTGGGATTCACCCGCCGTGAGATAGCGCAACGCCATGGTCACTTCCCTCCGTGCCGCCCGATGGCCTTGGCCATCACGTCCTCGGGCGCGGAGCGGCCGAGCCAGATCTTGAAGGCCAGCGCCCCCTGGCGCACCAGCACCTGCTCCCCGGTGACCAGGCGGGCCCCGTTGCCCCGGGCCGAGCGGGCGAAGGCGGTCTCCCCGTAGACGAAGTCGAGCGCCACCTGCCCGGTCTTCCAGGCCAGCGCGGGCAGCTCCCCGGCGTGGCTCGAGAGGCCGACCGTGGTGGCGTTCACGATGGCGTCGGACTGGATGGCCTCGGGGGCCACTCCCTGCCAGTCCACCGTGCGGATGGACCCCTCCGGCAGCTCCAGGGTCCGGGTCATGTCGCGGGCCAGGGCGTCGGCGGTGCCGGCGCGCCTCGCCGAGACCCGGACGTTGGCCCCCATGGCGACGAGCGCCCAGATGGCGGCCCGGGCCGCGCCGCCGGCTCCCAGCACCAGCGCCCGGGACTGCGGCCCGATGCCGGCGTCGGTGAGCAGCCCCCGAACCGCCGGTGCGTCGGTGTTGAAGCCGGCCCAGCCGCGGGCGTGGCGGGCCAGCACGTTCACCGCCCCGACCTGCGCCGCCACGTCGTCGAGGGAGGCGCAGAGGGGCACCACCGCCTCCTTGTGCGGGACGGTGACGTTGAGGCCGCCGAACCCGAGCGCCCGGGCGCCGCGGACCGCCTGCGGGAGCTCGTCGGCGGCGACCGGCAGGGCCACGTAGGCGCCGTCGAAGCCGATGGCGGCGAAGGCGGCGTTCTGCATGGCCGGGGAGAGGCTGTGGTCCACCGGCGAGCCGATGACCGCGAAGAGGGTGGTCTTGCCGGAGATCATGCGCCCTCCGAGAGCCGGTCGAGGATGGGGAAGAAGGACGGGAAGCTGGTGTCCACGCAGGCCACGTCGTCGAGGACCACCTCGTGCCCGGCGGCGAAGAGCTGGGCCACGGCCATGCTCATGGCCACCCGGTGATCCATGCGGGTCCGCACCGACGTGCCGCGGAGCGGGGTGGGGCCGGTGATGGCGCAGCCGTCGTCGAAGAGCTCGATGCGGGCCCCGGCGGCGGCCAGCGCCTCTCCCATGACCAGCAGCCGGTCCGACTCCTTCACCCGCAGCTCCTTGGCGTCGCGGATGACGGTGCGCCCCTCGGCCTGGGTGGCGAGCACCATGAGGACCGGCAGCTCGTCGATGAGGCGCGGCACCATGGCTCCCTCGATGGTCACCGCCTCGAGCCCGGATCCACGCACCGTGACATCGGCGCGCGGCTCGCCGGCGCTCTCCCGCTCGTTCACCACCTCGACGTCCGCGCCCATGGCGCGCAGCACGTCGAGCAGCCCGGTGCGGGTGGGATTGGTGCCCAGGCCGAGCGCGGTCACCTCGGAGCCGGGGAGCCCGGCCGCGGCGCAGAGGAAGAAGGCCGCCGAGGAGATGTCCCCGGGCACGTCCACCTCGCCCCCGCGCAGGCCGGAGGGGCGGATGGTCACCCGCAGCCCGTCCACGGAGATGTCGGCGCCCATGCGCCGGAGCATGCGCTCGGTGTGATCGCGGGAGAGCGCCGGCTCCTCGACCACGGTCTCGCCGTCGGCCGAGAGTCCGGCCAGCAGGATGGCCGACTTCACCTGGGCGCTGGCCACCGCGAGCACGTGGCGCGTGCCGCGGAGCCGCTGCCCCCGGATGACCAGCGGCGGGAGTCGGTCGCCGTCGCGGGCCTCGAGGATGCCCCCCATGCGCCGGAGCGGCTCCACCACCCGCTTCACCGGGCGGCGGCGCAGCGAGGCGTCGCCGGTCAGGACCGAGAGCCCGGGCACGCCGGCCAGCACCCCGGCCAGCAGCCGCAGGCTCGTGCCCGAGTTGCCGCAGTCGATGACGTCGTCGGGCTCGCCGAGGCGGGCGGGAGGGGTGACCACCACGAGATCCCCCTCCTCGCGAAGCCGGGCGCCCAGCCGCTCCACCGCCTTCCAGGTGGAGTGAACGTCCTCGGCGCGCAGGAGGCCGCGCACCCGGGTCTCCCCCACGGCCAGCGCGGCGAAGAGCAGCGACCGGTGCGAGACCGACTTGTCGCCGGGCACCTCGAAGGAGCCGCGGATCGGGCCGCGGCGGCGGCAGGTGACCGGACCCTTCAAAAGAGCGCCTCCCGGGCCCCGCGGGCCTCCTCGAGCGCTTCCCGGGCAGCGCCCGGCGAGTCGGCGATGGCGGCCAGGATCCGCGTCAGGTGGCGCTCGAGCAATCGCGCCGCCTCCGGGACGTGGGCGTTTCGCCGCGCCACCTCCCCCTGGATGTCGAAGGCGAATCCGGCCAGCCGGGTCATGTCGTTCATCCCCGGCCCGGAGAGCAGGCGGGCCAGCGGCCCGGCCTCCCTGGCGGCGAGCGAGAGCGCGCTCGCGAGCAGGTAGGGCAGGTGCGAGACCAGGGCCACGGCGGCGTCGTGCTCGGCGGCGGTGCAGGGGGCGACCCGCGCGCCCAGCGCCTCGTGCAACGCCGAGACCCGCGCCACGGCCGACGGGGGTGTACCGTCGGTGCAGACGGCCACCGTCCCCCCCTTCCACCGGTCGGCCTTCGATCCCTCGTAGCCGCCGCGACCTCCGAACATGGGGTGGGCTCCCACGAAGGAGACGCGCGGATCGCCGTCCCGCTGGGCCACCTCGAAGACCCGCTCCTTGGCGCCCCCCACGTCGGTGAGCACCGCGCCCTCCGGCATGGCCCGCGAGACCGGGCCGATGAGCGCCTCGATGTCGGCCACCGGGGTGCAGAGCACCACCAGTTCCCGGTCGAGGAGCCAGGGCCCGGGCGTGGCGTGCACCGCGTCCACCACGCCGTCGGCCACGGCGCGCGCCCGCACGTCGGCGCGCGACTCGGCCGCGGCCACGTGCACGGTGGGGTCGATGGCCTTGAGCCCCCGGGCCAGCGAGCCGCCCATGAGGCCGAGCCCGACGATGCCCACCCGCCGGGGCAGCCTGGGGTCACCGGCCACGGCTCACCTCCCGCCGGTCTCCGGCGGGACCTCCGGGTCGGCGAGGTCGGGACGGAGCGCGCGCGCCCCGCGCAGGTAGACGTGGCGCACCGGCCGGTCGATCGACTCGACGTGGAGCAGCACCCGGATGATCCGCGCCAGGGACCCGGGGACCGGGATCTCGCGCGAGCAGATCATGGGGACCTGGTGCCAGCCGTTGCGGACCCGGGCGGCCCGGGCGGGGAAGTCGGCGTCGAGGTCGTGGGTCACCGTGAAGATGGCCCAGCCGATGTCCTCCGGCCGGATGCCGTTCCGCTCGCAGAGCGCGGCGCAGAGCTCCGCCACGGCCTCTTCCATGGCCGGAACGGTGTTCTCCTCGATCTGGGTCGCGCCCCGGATGCCGCGCATCGACCGGTGAGCTTACTTCCAGACGCGCCGGTCGTCGATTCGCTTCGCCCCGGCAGGGATGGTGCCCGCCGCGGCGGCCCGGACGTCGGCCTTGAGCTTCACCTCGTCGCGCAGCGCCTCGGCCAGTCGCGCCGCCAGCGCGCCGCCGGCGTCGGGGGCGGAGAGCTCGACCACGTACTCGAGCCGATCGAGGTGGGCGTCCCGGGTCACCACCGCCTGCCAGGCGGTCACCTCGGCGAAGCGCTTCATCACCCCGTCGATCTGCCCGGCGCGGATGAACATCCCCTTCACCTTGACCCCGTCCCCCACCCGGCCGAGCAGGCCGAGCAGCTTGGGGGTGGTCCGACCGCAGCCGCAGGCCTCCTCCGGCCCCAGCGACGACAGGTCTCCGGTCCCGAAGCGGAGCAGCGGATAGGCCACGTCGAAGAGGGTTCCCACCACCTCGCCCGGCTGGCCGGGCCCGGCGGGCTTCCCGGTCTCCAGGTCGAGCACCTCGACGACGGCCTCGGGGTGCACGTGCCAGCCCCCCTTCTCCGGGCACTCGTAGGCCAGGCACCCCAGGTCGGCCGTTCCGTAGCCCTGCAGGACCCGGACGCCGAACCCGTCCTGGATCTCGCTGCGCAGCGACTCGGGCAGCATCTCGGCGATGACGAAGGCCGCCTCGAAGGCGAGCGGGGTGCCGAGCTCGCGGGCCTTGGTGAGGAGGGCGTGGAGGAAGCTGGGGAGGCCGAGGTAGGCGGTGGCCCGCACGTGGGCGGCGACCTTCACCTGAAGCTCGGCCTGGCCGACGCCCGCCGGGATCACCGCGCAGCCCAGGGCCCGGGCCCCGGCGTCGAGCATGAAGCCGAGCGGGGTCAGGTGGTAGGAGGCGGAGTTGTGGGCCACGTCGCCGGCGCGGAAGCCGGCCGAGGCGAGCGCGTGGCGGAATCGCCAGAAGTCCTCGTGGGCGCCCTGCGGGTCGTAGATGGGGCCGGGCGACATGAAGATGCGGGCCAGCTGGCCGGGGTCCACCGCGGTGAGCCCGGCGAAGGGCGGCTCCTCGGCCTGGGCGGCGGGGATCGAGTCCTTGCGGGTGACGGGGATGCGGAGGAGGTCGTCGAGGCCGTGGACGGAGGCCGGGTCGATGCCGGCGGCCTCGAGGGTGCGGCGCGCGCGGGGAGCGCGGGCGAAGGCATGGGCCACCGTGCGGCGCAGCCGCTCGCCCTGCTGGGCGCGGCGGGCCTCGGGGGGTTGGGACTCGTTGGCCGGATCGAGGATGCGAGACGGGCGGAGCGTGGGCATGCGGGCCTTCCGTGGATGCCGCGGATGCGTGGATTGGTTCCTGCGCGGCCTGAAGGCCTTGCTATGAAAGCCACCTCTTCCTTCGCTTGTAGAACTTGAGGTTCTTGTAGCTCTTCTTGCCGCCCTCGCCGCCGCCGCCGCCCAGGTAGAACTCCTTCACGTCCTCGTTGGAGCGGAGCTTCTCGGGATCGCCGTCGAGGACCACCCGCCCGCTCTCCATGATGTAGCCGTAGTCGGCGATGGAGAGGGCCAGGTTGGCGTTCTGCTCGACCAATAGAATCGTGGTCTTCCGCTCCTCGTTGATGCGCTTGATGATCCGGAAGATCTCGGCGACCAGCAGGGGAGCGAGCCCCAGCGACGGCTCGTCGAGCATCATGAGCTTGGGGCGCGCCATGAGGGCGCGGCTGATGGCGAGCATCTGCTGCTCGCCCCCGGAGAGGTAGCCGGCCAGCTTCTTCCTCCGCTCCCGGAGGCGCGGGAAGAACTCGTAGCAGGCCTCCTTGTCGGCCCTCAGGCCGGCCCGGTCGTTGCGGATGTAGCCCCCCATGTCGATGTTCTCCTCGACGGTGAGGTCCTCGAAGACCCGGCGCCCCTCCATGACCTGGAAGATGCCGCGCCGGACGACCGTCTCGGGGGGGAGCTCGTGCATCGGCTGCCCCTCGAAGAAGATGCCGCCGTCGGTGACCTCCCCTTCCTCGCTCCGGAGAAGCCCGGAGATGGCCTTCAGGGTGGTGGACTTGCCGGCGCCGTTCGAGCCGAGGAGCGCGACGATCTTCCCCTCCGGCACCGAGAGGGAGAGCCCCTTCAGCACCAGGATCACGTCGTCGTAGATGACCTCGACGTTCTTCAGCTCGAGCATTCGGTACCCCAGCGGGTGGGACCCGAAGGTCCCACCCGCAATGTTCACTTGAAGTACACTTCCTACAGTCCCAGCCACTCCTTGGTGCGCGGCATGATGTAGTCGCCGATCTTGACCAGCTTGCCGCCCTGGACCTGGTAGATGCTGGTCGTCATGGTGGGGCGGTGGTCGGTGGGGGTGTAGGTCACCGACTGGGAGAGGCCGCCGGTGGAGAAGTCGGCCAGCGTCTCGGTGGCCGCCTTCACGCCCGGTCCGTTGAGCTGGCCGGCCTTGTCGGCGCGCTTGAGCGCCTCCGACCAGACCATCACGTAGGCGTAGCCGCGCACGTAGAGGGCGTCGCCGATCTCGCCGGCGCGCAGCTTGTCGTGCATGGCCACCACGTTCGTCATCCCCGGGACCGGCGTCCCGTAGGGCGCGTGGGGCATGACGCCGGTGACGCCCTCGGCGAGCGGGCCGGCGAGCTTCACCAGCGACTCCGAGAAGCCGTAGGGGTTCGAGCCGAACTTGACGGCCATGCCGAGCTTCTTGGCGTCGCGGAGCACCAGCGACACGCCGGTGGTGGTCACGTTGATGTAGGCGTACTCGACCCCCTTCTGCTTCATGGTGAGCAGCTGGCTGGTGGCGTCCTGAAGGTTGCCGGGCAGGACGGCCTCATCGACCACGTCGATGCCGATCTCGGCCGCGTACTTCTTGCCCCCGGCGATGGGGGACTTCCCGTACGCGTTGTCTCCGTACATGAAGGCCACCTGCGGCCTCCCCTTGCCGCCGGACTTGGCGTAGTCCTGCTTCACCCAGTCGAGCCAGGAGCGCAGCTGGTCGGTGTAGGTGGGGGCGACGAAGAAGTTGTAGGGGAACTTGGCCGGATCGGAGAGCGGGGCCGAGAAGGAGGCCGAGAAGTACGGCACCTTGTCCTGGCCCACGAAGTCCTTGAGCGCCTCGGTGTCCCCGGTGCCCCAGCCCTGGATCATGACGACCTTGTCGTCGTTGACGAGCTTCTTGTAGAGGGCGCGGGCCTGGTCGATCTTGTAGGCGTAGTCGGCGCCGATGAGCTTGATCTTCTTTCCGTTGATGCCGCCGTTGTCGTTCACCCACTGGACGCCGTCCTGCACGCCCTGGGCGAAGGGCTTGCCCACGTCGGAGGTGACGCCGGTGAGGTCGAAGATGCCGCCGACCTTGATCTCCTGCTGGGCCGAGGCCCAGGCGGGCGTGAGGGCCGCCAGGGCTGCTGCGGCAACGGCTACGAGGGACTTGCGTGGGGTCATGTGTTCTCCTCTTTCACATACGGTCAACTGCGCGGGGGCTGGCTGCCGGGCTGCTAGTACGAGAACGGGTACAGCTTCCAGTACGTCTTGATGTGGTGCCACCGGGCGGCCATGCCGTCCGGCTCGAAGATCAGGAAGAGGATCACCACCAGGCCGAAGACGCCGGTCTTGATGGGGGCCACGATCACCATGAGGCCGGGCCAGTGATTGCCGAGCGCGTCGGTGGCCAGGCGGAGGATCTCGGGCAGCAGCGTGATGAAGATGGCGCCGAAGATGGAGCCCAGCACCGAGCCCAGTCCGCCGATGATGATCATGCCCAGGTAGTCGATGGCGAGCGTGATGGGGAAGTTCTCCGGGCTGATGATGCGCCCCTGGTAGGCCAGCAACGACCCGGCCACGCCGATGAGGAAGCTGGAGACCGCGAAGGCCAAGAGCTTGTAGCGGAAGACGTCCACCCCCATGACCTCCGCGGAGATGTCCTGGTCGCGGATGGCCACGAAGGCCTTGCCCACCTTGGTGCGGAAGAGGTTCTTGGTGAAGAAGAGCAGCCCGACCATGACCGGGAAGACCAGGTAGTAGATCCCCCGGTCGTCCTTGAGCTCGATCCCGGCGAACTGCGCGGCCGGGATGGAGATGCCGTTCACCCCGCCGGTCATGTGCTCCCAGTGGGTGACGGTGAACTCGACCATGTAGTGGGCGGCCAGCGTGGCCACCGCCAGGTAGAGCCCCTTGAGCCGCAGCGACGGGATGCCGAAGACCAGCCCCACCGCGGCGGTGATGAGCCCGGAGAGCGGGATCACCACCACGAAGGGGAGGCCGGCCTTGCCGGCCATGGCCGCCGTGGCGTATCCGCCCACCGCCAGGAAGGCCGCGGTTCCCAGCGAGATGAGGCCGGTGAAGCCGGTGACCACGTTCAGCCCCATGGCCCCGATGATGGCGATGAAGATGCGGTTCAGGACGTCGAGCCAGTAGGTGGTGGCGAACTGCGGCAGCACCAGCAGGAAGACCAGCAGGCCGGTGAGCAGGACCCGCGGCAACGGCGAGTCGAAGAGGGCCATGTCCTCGGCGTAGCTCTGGCGAAAGTCCCCACAGCGCATCCGTTTTCTCCTAGACCCGCTCGATCTTGACCTTGCCGAAGAGGCCGTACGGCTTGATGCTGAGGATGAGCACCAGGATGAAGAAGGGCGCGACCTCCTTGGCTCCGCCTCCCACCAGCGGATCCAGGTAGCCACCCGCCAGGTTCTCCAGGATGCCCATGATGGGGCCGCCCACGATGGCGCCGGCGATGGAGTCGAGGCCGCCCAGGATCACCACCGGGATGACCTTGAGGCCGAAGAAGGACATGGCGCCGTCGAGGCCGCCGCGGATCCCGGCCAGCAGCACCCCACCGATGGCCGAGACCACCGCCGCGATGGACCAGGCCAGCGCGAAGATGCGCTTCACCGAGATGCCCATGGAGAGGGACACTTGCTGGGAGAAGGCGGTGGCGCGCATGGCCACGCCGGACCGGGTGAACTTGAAGAAGAGCGTGAAGATGATGAGCAGGATGGTCACGCTCACCAGGCTGATGAGGTAGCCCTGCGAGACCGGCAGCGGGCCGATCTGCACCGGCTCGGCCGGGAAGATGTCGGGGAAGGGGCGCAGGTCGGTGCCCCAGATGCCCTGGATGATGGCCTTGAGGAGCGAGGAGAGCCCCAGCGTCACCATGATGAGCGAGATGACCGGCTCGCCGATCATGGGGCGCAGGATGAGACGCTCGGTGAGGATGCCGAGCAGCGCCGAGAAGACCAG
Organism: uncultured Anaeromyxobacter sp.; assembly: GCA_903874275.1. Classification (GTDB taxonomy): domain Bacteria; phylum Myxococcota; class Myxococcia; order Myxococcales; family Anaeromyxobacteraceae; genus CAIOAK01. The sequence goes on along the minus strand of CAIQRS010000173.1, from coordinate 22,517 downwards.
GGTGATGAGGAAGGACCAGAAGAAGGGAACCTGGTGCTGCACCGTGAGGGTGAGGCAGACGTAGGCGCCCAGCACCAGGAACTCGCCCTGGGCGAAGTTGAGCACGCTGGTGGACTTGTAGATGACCACGAAGCCCAGGCCGACGAGCGAGTAGATGCTCCCCACCACGATCCCGTTCAGCACGAGCTGCAGGAAGAATTCCATCAGGCCGCCTTCCCGGCCGACTCGCGCAGCCGGCGGACGAGGAGCGTGGTCTGGATGCGCGTGGTCTTGCCGTCCTGGAACTTGATGGTGGTGTCGATGTCCACCTCGCCGGCCTCGCCGTAGAGGGCGTCGATGACCACCTTGTAGCGCTCCTCGACGAAGCCGCGCCGCACCTTGCGCGTGCGGGTCAGCTCCTCGTCGTCGGCGTCGAGCTCCTTGTAGAGCAGGACGAACTTGCGGATGCTGGCCGCGGCCGGGAGCGTCTCGTTGACCTGATCGACCTCCTTCTGCACCAGGTCGTAGACCTGGGGCTTGGCGGAGAGGTCGGTGTAGGTGGTGTAGGAGATCTTGTTCTTCTCGGCCCACTTCCCCACCACGGCCATGTCGATGTTGAGCATGGCGGTGAGGTAGGGGCGCCCCTTGCCCACCACCACCGCCTCCTTCACGAAGGGTGAGAACTTGAGCCGGTTCTCGATGAACTGGGGGGAGTACTGGGTGCCGTCGGCCAGCTGCATCACGTCCTTGATGCGGTCGATGACCACCAGGTGGCCGTTCTCGGCCATGTAGCCCGCGTCGCCCGAGTGGAGCCAGCCCTCGGAGACGGTGCCGGCGGTGGCCTCGTCGTTCTTGTAGTAGCCGAGGAAGATGGCCTCGCTGCGGGAGAGGATCTCCCCCGTCGCCGAGATCTTCACCTCGGTGCCGGGAATGGGCACCCCCACGGTGTGGAACTGGATGTCGTCGTCGCGGTGGATGCAGGAGATGCCGCTGATCTCGGTCTGGCCGTAGATCTGCTTGAGCGGCACGTCCATGGCGTGGAAGAAGCGGAAGACGTCGGGGCCGAGCGCCGCGCCACCGGTGGAGGCGCTGCGCAGGTGGGTGAAGCCGAGCCGGTCCTTGAGGGCGCGGAAGAGCGCCCAGTGGCCGAGCCGGTGCAGGAAGGCCAGTCCGGCCGGGATGGGCTTCTTCTGGAAGCGCAGGTCGGCCACCTTGCGCCCCACCGGCATCCAGCGCTCGTACATGAAGCGCTTGAACGGGGTGGTGTCCATGATCTTCACCTGCACCGTGGAGGTCAGGTTCTCCCAGATGCGCGGCGGCGCGAACATCACGTGGGGACCGATCTCCCGGATGTTCTCCATCACCGTCTCGGGCTGCTCGGGGAAGTTCGTCGTGAAGCCCACCGCCAGCGCCGAGGAGAGCGACATCATCTGCTCGCCGATCCAGGCCAGGGGGAGGAAGGAGACGAACTCGTCCTCGGGGAGCTTGGGGTCCACCGAGTTGAGGGACAGCGCCATGGAGAGCAGGTTCCGGAAGGAGAGCATCGCCCCCTTGGGAAACCCGGTGGTGCCCGAGGTGTAGCTGATGATGGCGACGTCCTCGACCCTGCCGCGCCGGACGTGCTCCTCCCAGGCGCCGGGGTGGTGCTCGAGGAACTCGCGCCCCTTCTCCTCGACCGACTCGAAGGAGAGGAGCTTCTCGTGGTCGTACTTCCGGAGGCCCCGCGGGTCGGTGAAGACGACGTTCCTCACCTTGGGCAGCTTGTCGAGCATGTCGAGGATCTTGTCGACCTGCTCCTGGTCCTCGGCCACCACGAAGGTGGCGTCGCAGTGGTCGATGACGAAGGCCACCTCGGTGAGGTTGGAGTCCTGGTAGAGCCCCACCGACGCGCCGCCGGCACCCTGGGCGGCCACCTCGGCCCACACCCACTCCGGGCGGTTGTCGCCGATGATGGCCACCTTGTCGCCGGGCTGCATCCCCAGGGCGACGAGCCCCATCGAGAAGTCGCGGACGTGCTCGTGGTATTCACGCCAGGTGAACGGCTGCCAGATCCCGAACTCCTTCTCGCGCATGGCCACCTTGTCGGGGTGGAGCCCGGCGTTGCGGACCAGGAGCTTCGGGAAGGTGTCGTTGCCCAGGAGCTGATCGAGGATGTCGGCCACGTCGGTTCCCCTCGCCTATCCGTGCGCCTGGCCGAGGTAGGCTTCCTGGACGGCCGCGTCGCCCTGGACCTCCTCGGGTGTCCCGTCGGCGATCTTCTCGCCAAAGGAGAGGACCGTGACCCGGTGAGACACGTCCATCACCACCCCCATGTCGTGCTCGATCATGATCATGGTGGTCCCCCGGTCCTCGTTGATGTCGAGGATGAAGCGGGCCATGTCCTCCTTCTCCTCGGCGTTCATGCCGGCCATGGGCTCGTCGAGGAGCAGGAGGCGGGGCTCGAGGGCCAGCGCCCGGGCCAGCTCGACCCGCTTCTGGAGGCCGTAGGCCAGCGTGCCCACGGTCTTCTTGCGGATGTGCTGGATCTCCAGGAACTCGATGATGTCCTCGACGATCTCCCGGTTGGCGATCTCCTCCCGGCGGGCCGGCCCGTAGTAGGCCCCTCCGGCCAGCACGCCCTCCCTCTGGTGGACGTGGCGTCCGATGAGCAGGTTGTCGAGGACGGTCATGCCCTTGAAGAGCGCGATGTTCTGGAAGGTGCGGGCGATTCCCAGCTTGGTCCGGGTGGCCGGGGAGAGCTTCGAGACGTCGGCGCCGTCGAACTGGATGTTGCCGCGCTGCGGGCGGTAGACCCCGCTGATGCAGTTGAGGAGACTGGTCTTTCCGGCGCCGTTCGGGCCGATCACGGCGTGCAACGCGCCGCGGCGAACCTCGAAGCTGACGTCCGAGAGGGCCGTCACCCCCCGGAAGTGGAGTATCAGGTTGTTCACGCGCAGGAGCGGCATGGGACACCTTTGATCCCAGATGACCGCCCCCCTCTTCAAGCCGCACCGCGGCACGAAATTCGGGCCGGGGGGCCTTGACACCCCGCGGGCTAGCCGGGTGGCCAGAACATCGGTCGCCCGCCCATGCAGTGCATGTGGACGTGGAAGATGAGCTGGCCTCCCTCCCGGTTCACGTTGACCACGCTGCGCCAGCCGGCCTCGGCCACGCCCCGGTCCCGGGCGATGGCGGCGGAGATGCGGGCCAGCTTGCCGACCAGCGCGTCGTCGGCCGGGGTGAGGTCGTTCAGCGTCGGGATGTGGCGCTTCGGGACCACCAGCACGTGGACCGGAGCCTGCGGGTTGATGTCCTCGAAGGCCAGCGCGTCCTCGTCCTCGTAGAGGAGCGTGGCGGGGATCTCCTTGCGCGCGATCTTGCAGAAGAGGCAGTCGGCCATCGGTCACCTCGCTCGTGGGCGGCCCCCTGGCCGCACGGTCGGTGCAGGATAGCGCGGACCCATCAGCGCCGCGAGTCGAGGAGCAGGGTCACCGGCCCGTCGTTGACCAGCTCCACCTCCATGTGGGCCCGGAAGACCCCGGTGGCGACCGGGAGGCCGCGGGCGCGCAGCAGGCCGGCCACCTCCTCGTAGAGGGCGCTGGCCGTCTCCGGCGCTGCGGCCCCGGTGAAGCTGGGGCGGTTGCCCTTGCGGGCGTCGCCGAGCAGCGTGAACTGGGAGACGAGCAGGACAGACCCGCCCACGTCCTGCACCGACCGGTTCATCTTGCCGGCCTCGTCCTCGAAGATGCGCAGCTGGGCCAGCTTGTCGGCCGTCCAGGCGGCGTCCTCCGAGGAGTCGCCCTCGGCCACCCCGAGGAGGATCACCAGGCCGAGCCCCACCTCGCCCACCACCTGCCGGTCCACCCGCACCGCGCCCCGCGACACCCGCTGCACCACCGATCGCATCCGACCTTCATGACACGGGCACCGGCCCGTGCCAATCTCCGGCCGTGCTCGTGCTCCGCGACGTCCGGAAGTCCGACCTGCCCCGGCTGAAGGCGCTGGCCCGGGTGCTCAACTCGGTGAACCTGCCGGCCGACGAACGGGCGCTCTCGGGCATCATCGAGCGGTCGGTGCGGAGCTTCGCCGGGCGCATCGCCGACCCGCTGCGCCGCAGCTACGTCTTCGTCCTCGAGGACCCGCGCCGCGGCCGGGTGCTCGGCACCTCGATGGTGATCGCCCAGCACGGCACCCGCGAGTCCCCCTGCACCTTCCTGGACGTCACCGAACGTGAAAGCTACTCCTCCACCCTGGACCGCCACTTCCGGCACCAGGTGCTCTCCATCGGCTTCCACTTCGACGGGCCCACCGAGATCGGCGGGCTGGTGGTGGACCCACGGTCGCGGCGCGGCCCCGACCGGCCCGGCAAGCAGCTCTCGCTGGTGCGCTTCCTCTTCATGGCGATGTTTCCCGACCGCTTCCGGGACACGGTGCTCGCCGAGCTCATGCCGCCGCTCGCCAAGGACGGCCGGAGCGCCTTCTGGGAGAGCTTCGGACGGCGCTTCACCGGCCTCGACTACCAGGACGCCGACAAGCTCTCCCGCCGCGGCAAGGAGTTCATCCAGCAGCTCTTCCCGGGGGGCGAGTTCTACGCGACCTTGCTCCCGCCCCGGGTCCAGAAGCAGCTCGGGAAGGTGGGGCGGAGCACCGAGGGGGCGCGGCGGATGCTGGCCCGCATCGGCTTCCGCTTCGTGGATCGCATCGACCCGTTCGACGGCGGCCCGCACTACGAGGCGAAGCTGACCGAGATCTCGCTGGTGCGCGGGCACCGGCGGCTCGAGGTGGCGGAGGAGCCGCTCGAGGCCTCGCGGCGCGATCCGGAGGTGCTCGCGGGGGTGGTGCGCCCCTCCGGGCCGGATCGCTTCCGGGCGGTGCGGACGCGGGCGCGGGTGGACGACGGGCGGGTGCGGATCCCCGCCGAGGCGGCCCGGGCGCTCGGCGTGACGCAGGGAGACGTGATCGACCTCGTGCCCTTCGCCTGACCCATCCGGGACGGGCGCGTCACGGTCGGGGCGTGTATCGAGCGCGGCATCCCTCATCAGGAGGTCGTCCGTGCACGTCGCCACGAAGTGGTTCTCCGCAGCGCTCCTCGCCTCCCTCCTCGCGGTTCCGGCCGCAGCCGTTGCCCAGTCGGCGCCGACCCCCTACGGCGCGCCCGTCACCACCGAGACGGCCAAGAAGGTGGCCGCCGCCGCGCTCGCCGAGGCCAGGAAGAACGGATGGAACGTCGCCGCCGCGGTGGTGGACACCGGCGGCGTGCTCGTCTACTTCGAGCGGGTCGAGAACACGCAGAACGGGAGCACCGAGGCCTCCATCGAGAAGGCGCGAACCTCGGCGGCCTTCCGGCGGGCCAGCAAGGCCTTCGAGGACGTCGTGCTGGGGGGCAAGGTGAACTACACGAGGCTGCCCGGCGCCACCCCCCTCGAGGGCGGCCTGCCCATCGTGGTGGACGGGAAGATCGTCGGCGCCATCGGCATCAGCGGCGCGACCTCGGCGCAGGACGGGGTCTGCGCCAAGGCCGGGGTGGATTCACTGGCCGCGAAGTAGGCGGTGGCCTTCCGGCGGGAGGGCGGCCGGATCGATCACCTCCACCCCGGGGAAGCGGTGGAAGTCGGTGTCCCGTGTGTAGACCCGGCGGATGCCGTGCTCGCGCATGAGGACGGCGGTGTGGGCGTCGTGGGCGAGATTTCCGCACAGGTGCGGAACCTCCCGGAGCACCTCGGCGGCGACGGCGGCATGGCGCGGGGTCGCGACCAGCACGCCGAACCCGGGAGAGGCCAGCAGGCACTCCACGAAGCTCCACGCCTGCCCGGCCGTCCACGCCGGCGAGAGCACCCGCGGGTGGGTCGTCACGCGGAGGAACTCGTAGAGGATGGCCCAGGTGGCGTACCAGGCGCCCGGGGCGCGCCGCCACGACTCGAGGGCCTCCTTGCACGATGGGTGAAACGGGGAGCCGGCGTTGGCCGCGTACACGAGCACGTTGGTGTCCACGACGAACACCTACGGTTCCTCCATGGCGCGGTAGAGCGCGTCGCGGTCGGAGAGGTCCACCAGTTCCCGCGCCATCATCACCGGCAGGGGCGGAAGGTCCTTCTCCGCGGGGCGCTCGTCGAGCAGGCGCCGCAGCGCGGTCTCGACCAGTTCCGACATGGTCCGGCCCTCCCGTGCGGCACGCATCTTGAGGCTTCGCATCACGCCGTTGTCGATGTTCAGCGTGGTCTTCATGTGGATAAACGTATCTGCGATATGGCAATCCGTCAACGACGCCGACCCGCCGGTTTCCTCGCCAATTTTCCCTTATTTTTCGAGGCCTTTTCCTTCTTGGCCTTCGCCGCCCGCCGCGCCGCCTCGAGCGCGAGCTGCCCCCACGGCTCCATGTCCTCGGGCGACTCGTGGGCCTCGTCCGGTGGCCGGAAGTAGCTCGACTTCATCTCCTTTCCCCCGCCCGTGAAGACCCACTGCCGGCACCCCGCCTCCTCGAAGCGCGGCCGGGTTTCGGGGTCGGTCTTGAGGAAGATCTCGTCGTCGTCCACCAGGCCGATCATCAGATCGCCGCAGTAGACGCCGTGGCCGCCGAACATGGCGCGGGCCCGCACCGGGCCGACGCGGGAGAGCAGCTCGACGGCGAAGGAGACGAAGCCGGGGGATTCGGGCACGGTGTACCTCCTCGACGGGTCCGTCGGCGCTTATAACCGGGGCGTGGTCACCCGCCCCTCCCGCGACGTCGTGCTGCTCTTCGCCACCCGCAGCCTGCGCCTCTTCGCCTACGGCTTCCTGGCGGTGGTGCTGGTCGTCTACCTCTCCGAGGCTGGCCTCTCGGAGGGGCGGATCGGGTTGCTGCTGTCGCTGACCCTCCTCGGCGACACCGCCCTCTCCCTCTGGATCACCACCCACGCCGACCGGATCGGGCGCCGGCGGATGCTGCTCCTCGGCGCGGCGATGATGGTCCTCGCCGGGCTCCTCTTCGCCGCCACCACCTCCTTCTGGGTGCTCCTCCTCGCCGCCACCATCGGGATCATCAGCCCGGCCGGCAACGAGGTGGGCCCGTTCCTGGCCATCGAGCAGGCGGCGCTGGCGCAGACCATCCCGGGCGAGCGGCGCACCCAGGTCTTCTCCTGGTACGCGCTGGTCGGCTCCTTCGCCACCGCGCTCGGATCGCTGGCCGGCGGGTTGCTCTCGCAGGGGCTCCAGGGCGGCGGCGCGACGCCGCTCGCCGCCAACCGCGCCGTGGTGCTGGGGTACGCGGTGCTGGGAGCCGCGCTGCTCTTGCTCTTCACCCGGCTCGGCCCCGCCGTCGAGCCGCCGCCGCCGGAGCGCAGGGACCACCGGCCGTCGTTCCTCACGCCGGGGCTCGGCCTGCACGGATCCAGGAATGTGGTCTTCCGTCTCTCGTCCCTCTTCGCTCTCGATGCCTTCGCCGGCGGCTTCGTGGTGCAGAGCTTCGTGGCCTGGTGGTTCCACGCGCGGTTCGGCGCCGACGAGGCCACCCTGGGCGCCATCTTCTTCGGGGCCAACGTGCTGGCGGGGATCTCGGCGCTCTCGGCGGGGTGGCTGGCGAAGCGCTTCGGCCTGGTGAACACCATGGTGTTCACCCACCTGCCCTCCAACGTCCTCCTCCTGCTCGTGCCGCTCATGCCCACCCTGCCGCTGGCCATCGGCGTGCTGCTCCTGCGCTTCTCCATCTCCCAGATGGACGTGCCGACGCGCCAGTCCTACACCATGGCGGTGGTGGCGCCCGACGAGCGGTCGGCGGCGGCCGGCGTCACCGGAATCGCCCGGACCATCGGATCCTCGGTGGCGCCGCTCCTGGCCGGGCCGCTCTTCGCGGTGCCGGCGCTGGCCAGCGTGCCCTTCTTCCTGGCCGGGGGCTTGAAGATCCTCTACGACCTGCTGCTCTGGCGCGATTTCCGGAGGGTGAAGCCGGAGGAGGAGCGGGACGGGCCCTGATGGCGGCGCCCTGAGGCGGATCACCCCTCGACCAGCACCGTCCCCACGCTGCCCGGCTCGAGGACGGCGCGGCGCAGATCGCCCGGGGCCAGGTGTCCCACGATGACCACCGAGCGGGCCCCGTCCCTCAGCACCTCGAAGGACTCCTCCAGCTTGGGGATCATCCCGCCGGAGATCGATCCGTCCGCGACACCCTGGGTGAATTCGGCGTGGGTGATCCTGGGGATGCGGCTGCCCTGGTCCTTCACGTCCCGCAGCACGCCGGGGGCCGATGTGACCAGCACCAACGCGTCGGCCCGCAGCGCGCCGGCCAGCTGGCTCGCCACCGTGTCGCCGTTGATGTTGAGCGGCTGCCCCTCCCGGTCGCAGCCCAGGCAGGCCAGCACCGGCACGTAGCCGCGGGCCCACAGGTCGCCGAGGAAGGGGAGGTTGAAGCCCACCACGTCCCCCACCAGGCCGAGGTCCACCGGGTCGGGGCCGGCGCCGGTCAGGACGCGCGGCGGGCGGCGGCGCGCGGCGATGACGTGGCCGCTGGCACCGTGGAGGCCGACCCCGATGACGCCACTCGCGAGGAGGCGGGCGCAGACGTCCACGTTCACCTTCCCGGCCACCGCGTACTTCATGACCTCGAGGGTCTCCGGGTCGGTGAAGCGCTTCCCCGCCACGATGCGGGTCTCGAGCCCGAGCTTCTTCTGGAGCGCCGTGGCCTGGGGCCCTCCACCGTGGACGATGGCGACCCGGTGCCCCTCCTCGAGGAGGGCGCGGACGTCCCGGGCGACGGCGTCCATCTCCGGCGTGGCGGTGATCTCGCCGCCGATCTTCACGACCACGGTCTTCACGGGACTCTCCTCAGTGCCGCGGGGCGGCGGGTGCGGGACGGGGTGCGGCGGGCGCCGGCGCGGACCGGGGCGTGGAGGGCGCCGACGGGCGCACCGACGGTGATGGGGCGGAGCGCGTGGACGGAGCCGGGGCCGACACGCCACCGCGCGGGTAAGGTGGCGGGGGACGGTAGCCGGGAGACGGAGGCCGGGGGCCGTAACCTCCGCGCGGGCCGGGAGGAGGCCGGTACCCGGGGTAGTAGCCGCCGCCGCCCCACACCGGAGGCATGCCCCACCAGGGTGCCCCGATCCAGCCGGGGGGATAGGCCCAGCCCCCGCCTCCCCAGAAGGGCCCCCAGGCCGGCGGGGCGATCCAGACGTTCACGTAGGGAGCCGGGGCCGCCACCACCATCTCGGCGCCGAGGTCGCCCCCCGGGAAGGCCAGCACCTCGCCGGGCAGCGGCACCGTGGCCTGGGCCGCGGCCTCCTGCTGCGCCTTCTGCTGCGCGGCGTCGAGTCCGTAGGCATCGGCAGGGGCGTCGGGAGGCGGGGGCGGAGGGGCGGGTGCAGCGGCGGCACCGGCGGCCGCTCCGCCCGTTGCCGCGTCGGGCGTCCTCGCGGACTCCTCGGCAGGCTGCTCGGGGCGCTGTTCCATGACGAAGACCGCGCCTCCGGGGTCGGAGACCACCGCGAACTGCGCCCCCTTCGCGCCCGGAGTGCGCAGCACCTGCCCGTTCAGTTCCGCGACCCGGCCCAGCGCGCCCTTCAGGTCCTTCACCACCACGTAGGGCAGCCACTGCGCCGGGACCTTGTCGAAGGGCATGCGCGCGACGCGGGCCCTTGGCCGGCCCCCCGATGCGTAGATCCAGGTGGCCTGCTTCCCCGCTCCGACCTGCCAGGCCTCGTATCCCACCACCGCCTTGTAGAACCTGGCCGAGCCCCTGGGGTCGTCGGTCCAGAGCTCGGCCCAGATCCAGCCCGGCGGAGGCGCGTCGGCATCCACGGGATCGCCTCCCGCGGCGGTGACGAGGACGAACTGGGCGCCGCGCGGGTCGGCGACGGCCGCGTAGGCCCCACGCCGGCCCAGGCTTCCCGGCCCCTCCAGCACGCGCCCGCCCGCCTTCTTCACGCCATCCGCCGCGGCCGCGACGTCGGGCACGGAGACGAGCGGCATCCAGCGCGACTGCGGCGCCGGCGCACCGGGCCCGGGCGCGGGCATCTGGATCATCCCGGCCACGGGAACGGCGCCGTCCCGGGCGATGGCGTAGCTCCCCCGGTCCTCGAAGGTCCAGCCCAGCACCCCCTCGTAGAAGGGGCGCGAGCGGGCCGGGTCGAGCGTGAGCAGGTCGAACCAGATCACCTTGCCGGGCAGGCGCTGGCCCGTGGGGCGTGCCGCCACCGGCGGGAGATCGATCTTCACCCCCGCGCCGGCGGGAGCCGGATCCTGCGCGAGGACCGGGGCGGCCAGCAGCGCGGCGACGGCGGCGACGGCCAGCATTGACCTGGCGTGAACGGTCATGATCGTCCTCACGGGGGCCACGGGCCGGGGTCCTCGAGCGAGGTCCGCTCGTCGAGGCCGAGCACGAGGTTCATGTTCTGGATGGCCTGACCGGCCCCGCCCTTGATCAGGTTGTCGATGGCCGCGACCACCGTCACCGTCCTCCGCCCGCGCCAGGCCGGCCCGGCCGCCACGCCCACCTCGGCGAAGTTGGAGCCGGAGACCGCCGCCACCTCGGGCAGACGCCGGGCCGGGATGCGAACGAACGGCTCGCCCGCGAAGGCGTCGCGGTAGAGCGCCGCGAGCCGCTCGCCGGTCCACTCCTCGGGCAGCTCCAGGAAGGCGGTGGTGAGGATCCCGCGCACCAGCGGCGCCGAGACCGGTACGAAGCGCAGCTGGAGGTCGCGCGCCCCGGCGGCGGCCAGCGTCTCCTCCACCTCCGGGACGTGCTGGTGCCAGAGGGGCTTGTAGGCCCGCAGGTTCCCGGCGCGGACCGGGTGGTGGGTGGTGGCCTGCGGGACCACGCCCGAGCCGGAGCTGCCGGTGATTCCCTGGACGTGGACCACGCCCTCGAGGAGCCCGGCGCGGGCCAGCGGCAGGAGCCCGAGCTCGATGGAGGTGGCGAAGCAACCGGGCGAGGCCACGAAGCGGGCGCGGCGGATGCGCTCCCGGTTCAGCTCGGGCAGGCCGTAGACGAAGTCGGCGAGCATCTCCGGATGGGGGTGGGGCTGGCCGTAGTACCTCTCGTAGGCGGCGGCGTCCTCGAGCCGGAAGTCGCCGGACATGTCGATGACCTTGACGGAGGGCAGGGCAGCGATCTCCGGGACCTTCTGGGCGGTGACCTTGTGGGGCAGGCCGAGGAGGACGACGTCCATCCCGTCGGCGGCGGTGGCGGGCGCGACGTTCTCGAAGACCAGGTCGGAGCGCCCCTCCAGCGACGGGTGGGCCGCAGCCAGCGGTTCCCCCACGAAGTCCACCGAGGCCACCCGGCAGAGCTCGACGTCGGGGTGGAGGAGAAGGCGCCGGATCATCTCGGCGCCGCCGTAGCCCGAGCCACCGATCACCGCGGCCCTGAAGCGCTTGCGTCCTGCCATGATGAAACCATATACCCGCCCGGGCACGCTGGCACGCGGCCCCTTGGAGGTGTGCGAAGTGGAACCCTCGCTCGAGAAGGCCGTGTCGTGGCTCTCCGCACAGCGCCCTGCGATGGAGGCGATGCTGCGCCGCCTGGTGGACCAGAACTCCTTCACGCGGAACCCGGCCGGGGTGAACGCCGTGGCCTCCATGGTGGAGGGCGAGCTCCGCTCGAGCGGCGTGGCGGTGGACCGCATCCCCGGCGGCGCCTTCGGCGACCACCTCTCCTTCGCCGGCCCGGCCCCCGGGCCGTTCACCTTCCTCATCGGCCACTGCGACACGGTCTTCCCGCCGGGGACCTTCGAGGGCTACCGGGTGGAGGGTGAGCGGGCGCTCGGCCCGGGCGTCCTCGACATGAAGGGCGGCCTGGTGGTCGGGATCTTCGCGCTGCGTGCACTGCGGGAGGCGGGGCTGCTCGATCGGGTGGCGGTGCGCGGCATCTTCGTCGCCGACGAGGAGGTGGGCTCGCCGGCTTCGCAGCCCGTCACGGTCGCCAAGGTTCGGGGTGCGGTGGCGGCGCTCGGGCTCGAGTCGGGCCGCGGCGGGGACCTCATCGTCACCCGGAGGAAGGGCATCGCCTCGCTCGACGCGCGGGCGCACGGGGTGGCCGCGCACGCGGGCGGCGACCACGAGAAGGGGAAGAACGCGGTGTGGGCGCTCTCCCGCTTCGTGGACCGGGTCCAGGGGCTCACCGACTATTCACGAGGAGTGACGGTTAGCGTGGGACGGTTCGAGGGCGGCACCACGCGAAACACGGTTCCTGCCGGGGCGAGGTGCGAGGTGGACGTGCGCTTCCTCGTGCCGGCCGACGGGGACGAGGTGCTGGCGCGGATCGCGGCGGCGGCCCGCGAGGCGGCGGTGGAGGGGACGCGCATCGAGCTCACCCGGCCGGGCAACCGGCCGGCGCTGGTGCGAACCGAGGCCTCGGCAGCGCTGGCGGCGGAGTACGGGGAGCGTCAGCGGGAGGCCGGGCTGGGGGCGGGCGAGGCGCCGCTCTCCGGCGGCGGGTCGGACGCATCGGTGACCGGCGCGGCGGGCGTGCCGTCCATCGACGGGCTCGGGCCACGCGGCGCGGGGTTCCACACGCACGACGAGTACATCGAGCTGGGGTCGCTCGTGCCCAAGGCCGAGGCGCTGGTGCGGTTCCTCCACGGACGGGTGCGGACGTAGGGCGGGGGCGCGCTTCGGATCGGGGTAACATGCACCCATGCCCGATCCCGCCGACCTGCTCACCGCCTCCAAGATCGCCGTCCAGCTCTCCGTCTCCGACGCCAAGGTGAAGAAGGCCATCGCCGCCATCGGGTTGAAGCCCGCAGCGAAGAAGGGCGCCTGCAGCTACTACGCGAAGGGCGACGTGGGGAAGATCAAGAAGGCCCTGGCGGCCGGCTGACTCCACGCCGCGGAGCAACGCTCCGCGGAAGGGTCGCCGGGCTGTACCGTCCGTTCCGCGGACCGTCGGGCAGATGGGGCGTTCATGGGATGCGCGTCGAAAGTGCTTGACGCGTTTCGCGACGACTTCACGTTCCGGCAACTCGTCACGCGAGGAATGCTCCTGTCGCTGCGCAGGAGCCCCGTCTGCCTGTCCTGGCCGCGCCGGGCGAGGTTCGAGATCTCCTCTCACGAGAATGCTGGGAAACGCATTCTCGTGTGCTTGGGGAGGGCCGGAAATCGCATGAGACAGTACTTTCACGAACGACACCGAACTTCTCGAGGCCCGCTCCTTCCATACCCGACTCATCGACCTCCTCCGCGTCGAGTTCGTCTCGCTGGGCGCCTTCCTCGAGGCCCTGGCCGAATTCGACCGGCGAAAGCTCTTCCGCAGCCTCGGCCACGCGGACCTCTTCGCCTATCTCCACAAGGGGTTGAAGCTCTCCCGCGCCGCGGCTCATCACCGGCGCGCTGGCGCCTGGCTCGTCCAGCGATTCCCCGAGGTGCTGGAACCGATTCGCGAAGGGAAGCTGTGCTTCACCACCGCGGCGGTGCTGGCCTCGGTGGCGACGGAGGAGAACCTGGCCGCGGTGCTTCCGCGATTCTACGGCCTGTCCAAGCAGGAGGCCCTGGAACTGGCGGCGGAGTTGAAGCCGCGGACGCTGGTACCGACGAGGACGGTGGTGACCCGTGTGCAAACGTCTCGGCCGGTGGATCCGGTCGCGGAGGTGAAGCAGACGGTTCCAGAAATTCGCCCAGGCGAACTTTGGGCGCCTCGGACGGGGGTGGAACGGTCCGTCGTCGAGCGGACGGTCGTCGAGCCGATGACCGGCACGTCGAGCCGGTTCCACGTGACGGTGTCGAGGGAGTTCCTGGCGCTGCTGAAGAAGGCCCGGGCTGGAGAATCCCACCGGAGTCCCGGCGCGCCCGACGAGGAGATCCTCACCGCTGCGCTGAAGTTGCTCATCGAGAGGCAGGCGAAGCGGAAGGCCTGCGTGCCGGCCAAGGTGAAGCGGGAGGTCGTGAAGAGGGATGAAGGGAAGTGCCAGTGGAAGACGGCCGATGGAGAAGTGTGCGGCGCGACCGCGAGGCTGGAGATCGACCACGTGGTGCCGCGCGGGAGGGGAGGAGCGTCCACCGTGGAGAACTGCAGGATCCTCTGCAGGTCGCACAACATCGAAGCCGCGCGCAGGGTCTACGGCGACGCCCACATGGATCTGTTCACTCCGAGGAACCCGGTCGCGGGAGAGACCTGCGCCGTCTACTTCGTAGACGGCGCTGTCGATGTGGAGACCCTCGCCTTCCCCCAGCACGAGAGCACCTTCCTCCCCGCCTCGGCCCGGCCGGCCTCGTCACCCGGAGCGAACCGCGCCACGGCGAAGCGCGGCGCCTGGGCGGGGAGCTGCCGGAAGCTCGGATCCACGGCGACCCAGCGCCGTGCCGCCGCCACCTCCACCCACTCGTGCCAGACGAAGCGCCTCCCGTCCCAGGCCACGCCGACGACGAGACGCCCCTCGAGGCCGTCCTCCCGGGCGGAGCGCAGGTAGGCCTCCGACATCTGCTGGCAGTTGCCCCGTTCCGGGAAGTCGCGCGGCAGACCGGCCGGTGGCGGCGCGGGATCCTCCGGCTCCGGCGCGAGCCCACAGAAGAGCAGCGCCCGTTCGAGCTCGGCGCCGGGAGGGGCGGGCACCGCGCTCCCGAAGGTGGCCGGCGCGCGCGACGGGACCGCTGCAGCCGGGTCGGCGACGAAGCGGGTCTCCTGCGCGGGGAGCAGCACCTCGTCGGGGAGTCCCCCCGCGGCGGCGCGGAAGCGAACCGGCTCCCCCAGGACCTCCCCCTCGAGCCAGGCGCCGTGCCGGGTGGCGCACGCCCTCCCGGGCCGGCCGGTCTCGGCGTCCTCCACGTCGAGGCAGCGGCGCTCCCCCTCCGCCGCCCCGGCGAGCAAGGCCTCGGCCAGGATCGAGGCCACCCCGTCGCCCGCGCCCTTCCTGCGCTTCCCGCCCGCCTCGGCGTCGAGGAGCATCCCCTGCCGGTCGGTGGTCACCTTCACCGTCCGTCGCGCCACCCCGCCGCCGCCCGCCTCGGGGAGCCGGAACGAGGTCTCGAAGAGCCCGCTGCAGCGGGCCCTCTCGCAGCGCACCGAGAGTGTCGCCACCCCCACCGCCTGGCCGCCGATCTCGACCCGGTAGAGGCGCGAGGCCGCGTCCGGCAGCAGCGCGAGCAGCGCGAGCAGGAGAGGGCTCATCCCCTCCTCCTCCGGATCGCGCCGATCGCGTACCAGGCGAGGAACCCGGCCGCCCCCACCGCCATCCCCACCCAGGCCACCGCGGTGTAGCGCTCCAGCAGGTGCACGAACTCGTCGAGGTTCCGGACCAGGAAGGCGCCCACCAGGAGGAGCAGCGCGTTCCACGCCGCCGCCGAGATGCCGCCCCAGAGGAGGACCTTCCCCACCGGCAACCGCGCCGCCCCCGCCCCCACGAAGAGGAAGGCCCGAACCCCGGGAAGGAAGCGGTTGGCGAGCAGGAACCAGGCCCCCCACCGGGCATATCCCGCCTCGACCTTGCGCACGTGCTCCAGGGTGATCGGTCCCCGCCGCGCCGCGCCGCGCTCGAGCGCCCTGCCCAGCGCCACCCCGATGCGGTAGTCGATCCAGGCCCCGACCACCGCCCCGGCCGTCGTCGCGCCGTAGGCCACCGGCCAGGAGATCTTGCCGTTCACCGCGTACCACGCGCCCAGCACGACCAGCGTGTCCCCGGGGAACGGCGGGAAGACGTACTCGATCAGGCTGCCCAGGAAGAGGATGGCCGGCGCCGCCGGGCCGGTCCGCGCGAGCGCCTCGGTGAGGGCCGCCACCACGCGCTCGAGCGTGCTCACCCGGGCATGGTAGACCGCCGCCGGCCTCCCTGCTAATCATCCCGCCTCCGATGTCGCAGTCCGGCAGAGAACGCCTCCGCAGCGCCGCCCCCTATCTCGTCGCCACCGCCTGGATGGCTCTGGGGTGGGCGTTCCTCGTCCGTGGGGTCGAGCACCCCGGCGTCGCCTACCGCCCCTGGGCCTTCCGGACCCACGCCTACTCCGACCTGCTCGCCATGACCGGCGACCGCTACCTGCACGGGGGCAGGCCGCTGCCCTACGTGGAGGACCGCATCGAGTACCCGGTGCTGCTCGGGGCGGCCCTCTGGGCCCCGTCCTTCCTGCCGGGCGGACAGATCGTGCACTTCACGGTGAGCGTCGTGGGGCTCTGGCTCTGCCTGCTCGCCGCCATCGCCCTCCTGCGGCGCCTCCCCGGCGCGAGCCCGTGGTGGCTGGCAGGGACGCCGGCCATCGCCTACTTCGGCGCGCTCAACTGGGACCTCATCCCCATCGCGCTGCTCCTCGCCGCGGTGCTGGCGGCGGAGCGGGAGCGGCCGGCGGCGGCGGGGGTGCTCTCGGCGCTGGGGGTCTCGGCCAAGCTCTGGCCGGTGGCGCTGCTGCCGGCGGCGATCGGGGAGCTGGCCGGGCGCCGGCGGTTCGGGGAACTGGCGCGGGCCGGGGGAGCGTTCCTGGCCGTGACGCTGCTCGTGAACCTCCCGGTGGCGCTGGCCGCGCCGGCAAACTGGGCCTGGTTCTGGCGGTTCAACGGCGCACGGTCCGCCGAGAACTCGGTGTGGGAGGTCGTGGGGGTGAAGGATCCTGCGGTGCTGAACGTGTTCGCGGGGGCGATCGTTCTTGCCGCGGCCGTCGCCGCGGCTGCGATGGCCTACCGCTCCGCCCCCTCCTCCCGGGCCCGGGCCGTCCGGCTCGGCACCGCGCTCGTGCTGGTCGCCTGGGTGGCCACGAACAAGGTGTGGAGCCCGCAGTACGCCCTCTACGCCTTCGCCGCCGGCGCGCTGGTGGCCGGGCCGGGGTGGCTCTTCGTGGCCCTCGCCGGGGTGTCGATGGTGGACCACCATCTGGCCTTCGAGGTCCGCTCCGGGCGCGCGATCTTCTGGTTCTTCGACGGCTGGTACTACGCGGAGGAACTGCTCCGCTCCGCCGTCTACGCCGCCTTCGCGGCCTGGCTCGTGGTCCAGCTCCGCGCCACCGGTCGTTCCGCCGGCGCCGCGGCGAGGGAGGTGGCGGCGTGACGTCGGAGGAGAAGCGGCGGAAGTGGGCGTGGTGGGGCGTCTTCGCGGCCGTCCCCGTCCTGGTGGTGGCCTTCCACTGGACGGCGGCCCGGCCCGGGATGGCCTTCTCCGGCTCCGACCTCCGCTACTTCTTCTTCGGCGTGCGGGAGGCGGTGGCCAGCGCGCTCCGGCAGGGCGAGCTGCCGCTCTGGCAGCGCGGCTTCCACATGGGCTACCCGCTGGTCGCCGACCCGCAGGCAGCGGTCTTCGCCCCCACCACCTGGCTCACCCTCCCCTGGGACGCGCCCCGCGCGCTCACCATCGCGACGCTGCTCCACCTCACCATCGCCGGCTGGGGAATGGCGGCCTGGATGCGGCTGCGCGGCCTGGCCCCGGCCTCGGGGCTGCTCGCAGCGGTGCTCTTCGCCCTCGGCGCCAAGCAGACCGTCCACATCATCCACTGGAACTTCGCCGCCACCACGGCCTTCTGGCCCTGGATGCTGGCCGGGCTGGAGGGATTTTCGGCGCAGCGCCGCTCCCGCTGGCTCCTCCTCGCCGCCGTCGCCACCGCGCTCGCCTGGCTGGGCGGCTCCCCCCAGATGGCCCACTTCGGGTGCATCGTGGCCGGGCTCTACGCGCTGCGCATCGCGGTGGACCTCTGGCCCACGCGCCGCTCCGACGCCGCATGGGCGGTGGCCATCGTGCCCATCGGCTTCGTCCTCGCCTCGGTGCTGATCCTCCCCACGCTGGAGCTGACCCGCATGGGGCCGCGCTCGGTGGTGGTGGACTACTCCTTCGTCACCAGCTGGCGCTGGCCCGACGCCTGGGGCCTCGCGCTCTACGTGCTCCCCCACGCCTACGGGGACGGGCGCTGGGGCCTGAACCTCTGGGAGGCCACCGGGTACGTGGGGATCCCGGCGCTGGCGCTCTGCGCGGCCGCCCCGGCGCGGCGGCGGGGCGTGATCCTCTTCGCGGTGCTGGCGCTGCTCGGTCCCTGGCTCGCCCTGGGGGAGGGCGCCCCGCTTCACCTTCACTGGCTGTTCTACAAGATCCTCCCCGGCTACGGCAGCTTCCGGGTCCCGACCCGTGGCCTGCTCGTCACCGCCTTCGCCGTGGCGCTGCTCGCCGCCGAGGGGCTCGAGGCCCTGCGGCGCGACCCGACCCGCGCCCGGCTGGCCCGGAGCCTGGCGGTCCTCGCCGCGGTCGCCGCGCTGGCGCTCCTCCTCCCCCGGCTCCCGGGCTTCCCCTTCGACCCGGCGACGACCCGGACGACCACCTGGTTCACCCTGATGATGGCCGGGCTCGGGGCGCTCTGGGTGGCCGCGGCCTGGCGCGGCCTGCGGGGAGCGGTGGCCGGCGTCGCCATGGTGGCGCTGGCCTTCTACGAGCCCTGGTACCTCTTCTCCCGCTTCAACGACGTCTCGCCGGCGGTGGCCGAGCGGCCGGCGCTCCGCGACTTCGCCAAGTTCATGCCGCCGGCCCCGGCGCCGCGCCGGGTGGCCGTCGTCGCCAAGTGGGGCGGCTCCATCAACTCCCCGCTGCGAAACGGCTGGGAGGGGACGATGGGCTACGGCCCCATGTCGGTGAGCCGCGTCCGGGAGCTCCTCGAGGGGACGAGGCGGGACGAGGTGGTCCGGCTCGGCGCCATGGACGGCGACGCCACCTTCCCCTCGGCCAACCCCGCCTCGCGCCTCTGGCCCCTCCTCGCCACGCCCGTCGTGGTCTCCGACCAGCCCCAGCCCGCGCTGGCCAGGTTCTTCGTCGGCATGCGGGAGTGGGAGCGTCCGCTGACCGGGTTCCGCGCGCCGGCGCTGCCGCGGGTCTTCTGGACCGGGTCGTGGGAGGTGGCGCCCGACGTCGAGGTCACCGGGCCGCTGCTCCGCGCCGCCGCCGGCGACCGGGCCGTCCTCGCCGAGCCGCCGCCGGGGCTCCCGCCGCCGGGCCCACCCGAGGGGCCGGTGGCAGCCGAGGAGATTCGGGTGGACGGACCGTCGCTGCAGGCCACGGTGGTCGCGCCGCGCGACGGGCTGGCGGTGATCCTCGATCCCTTCTACCCGGGCTGGACGGCCACCGTGGACGGCAAGCCCGCGCCCATCCTCCGCGCCGACTTCGCCTTCCAGGCGGTTCCGGTCCCCGAAGGCACCCATGAGCTCCGCCTCACCTACCGGAACCGCTGGGTGACGCTGGGCGCGGCGGTGTCGCTCGGGACGCTCGCGGTTCTCGTGGGTGCGCTCTGGATGCGCAGCCGCCGGCTGCGGCGCGAGCCGGCGACGGCGACGGCCGCCTGAGAGCGCCGCCCGGGCGGCGCCAAGACTACCGTCGTCTTGGCCCGGCCAGCAGGAGGTGCACGTTGGCCTTCTCCCAGGCGGCCGCGCGGACCTGGCCGGGAAAGGAGCGCTCGCGCCTGCGGAACTCCCGGCCGTGGATGCTCCGCCGCCCTCCCCGCTCTGCCGGCGGGACCACCTGGTGCAGCATCTCGTGGAAGACCACGAACTCCACGTAGAACGCCGGCACCTCCTCCCGGTCGAGCGCGGGGTGGATGCGGATGGCACGAGCGGCGTGCAGGTAGACCCCGGTGCGGATGGAGGTGCGCCCGGGCAGGGCCCCGCTCCGCCCCCAGCCGATCTTGGCCTCGACCGACCCGCCGAAGTGATCGGCGTTGAGCCGGTCGAGGATGGCCTGCAGATCGTGGACCCGCCCCCGCGCCTGGAGTCGCCCGGTGCGCGGCGGCGAGATCCGCCCCCGGTGAATCCGGACCCAGCCGTCGATGACGCGCGAAGCTTCCCGGCGGCCGTCGCGCCGCCCCGGCCGGGCGAACCCGGCCAGCGCCTCGATCACCTCCGGAGGGCAGCCGAGGAAGAGGTGGTGGACGCGGAGCTGGATGGCCGTCCGCTCGCGGCGGAAGGAGACCATGGTGTGCCGGTTGTCGTGCACCACGAGCCGGACCGGCTCGCCGAGGCGGGCGGCCACCTCGTCGGCCAGCCGCTCGGCGGCGGCGACGCGGTCCGGCCGGGGCGCCTCGCGGGCGTCGAAGGTGAGATCGAGCTGCCCCCCCGCCGCGGTCACGAAGGCTCCCCGTCGGCTTCCCCGAGGAGCAGCCGCGTGAGGCGCGACGGCTCGACCCGCAGCGCCATCCCCTTCTCCTGGCTGTAGGTCACCGCCCCGGGCGCGGCGCCCTTCACCTTCCGGACGTGCTTGGCCCGCGTGTAGACCACCTCCGGAGCGGCCTCGCCCCGGGCGTCGCTGAAGTGGGCGGCCAGGTGGGCCGCGTCGAGCAGGCTCTCCTGGTCGGGGGCGCGCCCCTTCTGGAGCCGCAGCACGACGTGGGCGCCGGTGCGGCCGCGGGCGTGCAACCAGACGTCGTTTCCCTTGGCCACCCGCACGGTGAGCTGATCGTTCTCGGCGGCGCCGCGCCCGACCAGGACGAGGAGGCCGGCTGCCGACCGGAAGGTGCGGTAGGGAGCGGCCGGCTTCTCGACGCGCCGGCGGGGCGGGCGCTGCACGCGCGGTGCGGCGCCGAGCTTGCGCGCCTCCCGCTCGAGCCGCGGCAGCGCCTCGGGCGGGGCGGATTCGAGCTCGGCGAGCAGCGCCTCGGTGGCCGCCAGCCTGGCCCTCACCTCGGCGACGCGGGCCTCGACCCGGGCGGCGCTCTCGACGATGCGCCGGTAGCGCCGGTAGAAGCGCTCCATGTTGGCGCGCGGCGTGAGCGCCGGGTCGATGGCGAGCGTCACCCGGCTGGGGCCGTCCTCGGTCCACTCGGTGACGGCGACCTCCCGGGCTCCGCGCGGGACCGCGTGGAGGTTCTGCTTGAGGAGGTCGGCGGCGCGGCGGTCGGCCTCGGCGGCCGGCACGCGTGCCGCCTCGTCGGCGAGCTTCTCGAGCGCCCGGCGCGATCGGGCCACCCCCGCGCGCAGCGGCTCGCGCAGGCGGCGGCGCGCGGCCGAGAGGGCGCGCTCCTCCTCGAGCCTCCGGTAGAAGGCCTCGACCGCGGCGGAGACGGGGAAAGGCGCGCCGCCCACCGGCGCGAAGCGGGGCGGCTCGCCGTCGCCGTCCCGCGCCTCCGGGGGCAGGTAGGGGGCGCCCGGCAGGAGCGCCCGTCGCTGGGAAAGGTTCCGGCCGGCCATGGCCCGGACGACGCCGGCCCCGTCCACGAGGAAGAGGTTTCCGTTCCGCCCGGCCAGCTCGGCCAGGAGCGACACGGGGCCGGCCGGTCGCTCGAAACGCAATGCCACCAGCCGATCCCCGCCGGGAGCCTCGATGGACGCGAGCCGGGCGCCACCGATCTCGCGGCGCAGCGCGACCTGGAAGGCCAGCGGCTCGGGATGGGAGGGGGGGCGCCAGGTGGCGGCGTGGATGCGGGTGAGGTCCGGCTCGGCGGAGAGGAGCAGGGTGGCGTCGCCGGCCGGTCCGCGCAGCTCCAGGGTGACGAGCCGCTCGGAGTGAACCCGCACCGCGTCGACGCGGGACCCCACCAGGGGGCGGAGCTCCTCGATGAGGAGCGCGATCTCGCCGGAGCGGAGGGACACGGGAGCCCGAAACGGCTGCGGCCGCCCGGAGGCGGCCGCAAGACCCGGCGCGAGTCTCCTCGCGCCACGAAGGCATCGTTACTTCTTCTTGGCCTTCTTCACAGCCTTCTTCTTCGCCGGAGCCTTCTTCACAGCCTTCTTCTTGGCAGCCATGTGTTACCTCCCTGACAGTTGGTCAACTACCAACGACGCACTACGAAGACGAGTGCAGATTAGCGAACGCAGATCGACCTTGCAAGGATACGGCCGACATTTTCTTGCGGTGGTCGCCGGAGATCGGTGGCGCTGTACCCGGTTGGATCGTGCCGGGCCGCGAGGGGGAAGGCGCCGTGGCGGCCGGCTGGACGGTCAATCTCGAAGCGTGAACGATGACTGTGAGTGCGTATTCACTTATCGTCGATACGTCGAAAAGAGCCGAGGAGCCTGACTTTCGTCGAGCATTGCGTCCCGGCGCTATGCGCCGAGACGCCGTTTCAACTCATCCACCTTCGAGGTCACCAGCGCCTGGATCTCCGCCAGCCTCCCGGCCGTCAGGGCCTCGAAGCGGAGGACGAGGAGCGGCTGGGTGTTGGAGGCGCGGACCAGGCCCCACCCGTCGGAAAAGATCACGCGGACCCCGTCGATGGTCACCGCCTCGTGCCGGGAGGCGAACCACTCCTGCGCCAGGCGGACCAGCTCGAACTTGATCTCCTCCGGGCAGTCGTAGCGGATCTCGGGGGTGGAGAACGTCCTCGGCACGTCGGCGAGGAGCGTCGAGACCGGGCGATCGGTGCGGGACACGAGCTCGAGGAGCCGCCCCGACGAGTAGATGCCGTCGTCGAAACCGAACCAGCGGTGGGCGAAGAAGATGTGCCCGCTCATCTCGCCGGCGAGCAGCGCTCCCTCCTCCTTCATCTTGGCCTTGATGAGGCTGTGGCCGGCCTTCCACATGATGCCCCGGCCGCCGCGGGCCGCGATGTCGTCGTAGAGGGTCTTCGAGCACTTCACCTCGCCCACGATGGCCGCGCCCGGGTTCTCGGCGAGCAGCGCCCGGGAGAAGAGGATCATGAGCTGATCGCCCCAGAGCACGTTCCCCTTCTCGTCCACCGCCCCCACCCGGTCGGCGTCGCCGTCGTAGGCCACG
>CAIQRS010000172.1 GCA_903874275.1 uncultured Anaeromyxobacter sp. | reverse complement strand
GCACTCGAGCCACTTGTCCGCGCCGGCCGAGAGCTTGATGCTCGTGATGGTGACGTTCGGGTAGGTCACCGACTTCACCACCCCGGCCGTGTCGGTCAGGTACCAGACGAGCGCGACCTCCGCCGCCGCCGGAGCCATCGCCGCGTTGGTAATCGTCGCCAGGACGGCCGCGTCGAAGGCCGTGAACTTCGCCGAGATCGACATCTTGCCCGGACCCGACGCGATCTTCAGCGGCGCCTTCATGTTGCCCGACAGCGGGATGAGGCTGTCGGAGTCGTCCGTCGAGACCGAGGACAGGGTTCCGATTTCGTCGCCGTTGTAGACCAGTCGGCCGGTGCTGAACACGTACGCCATGACGCCTCCTGCCGCCGCGGCGGCGACTCCGTTACGCTGCCGGGTTGTCCCCGATGACCACCATGTCGATCGGGATGACCACCGATGCCTCTTCCGCTCCCTCGCGCTGATTCAGGTCCACAGGACCCGCGAAGGAGATCTTCTTGACCAGTCCACCGAGCGACGTGCGGAACGGGTCGAGCTGGCCCGCAAGCGGCTCGTCGGCATCCCGAAGGAGCGCCGCATCGACCGCGTCCACCAGGTCGTTGAGCACCGTGTCGAGCGAGTCTTCCTGCCCGGTCGCGCGCACCCAGATCACGATGTCCGCCCCTAGGGTCCAGACCGTGGGAAGCCGGGTCTCCATGACCGAGTCCTGACTGGCCGCAAGCACGAGGCACGCCGGCTGCGCAGCGGCCGGGATGCGCGAGAACTGGAGATGCCGCCGCGACCAGGTGGTGATCCCGGGCACGCGCGCCTGGAGCCGGGCGAAGAGCGCCGCGTAGTAGGTCTCGCGCCGGAAGGCCATCAGGCCCCCTCCGCCGAGATCCGACTGATGTACGTCTGGATCGCGTTCCGGGCCTGCTCCTCGAACTTGCCCTTCGACGCGCGCACGATGTCCCCGAAGAAGGGATTGGCCTTGATCTTGATGTCGCGCCGGTAGCTCTTCACCCGCACGCCGTCGCGCAGCCGGTTCGTCCCGTCCCGGTAGCGCCGGCCCTTCGCGACCTTCTTGCCCGCGTCGTCCTGGTGCAGCACGACCTGGGCGCCCTTCTTGTCGGCGCCGAACTCCTGGTAGTGGTGGTAGCTCGCCGTGGACCGCACCGCGACGCCGATCTTCCCGAGCTGCTGCCACTGGGGGCGGTCGTAGATTCGGAACGACTTCGCGAGCCGGCCGCCGGAGCTGCCCTTCCGGGGCGCGCCGCGGGGTGCCGCCGCGTTCGCCTCGACGGCCATCTGCATGCCGAGCACCCGCACGATGTTGAGCGCGCGGTTCACCACGAGCGGCCCCAGGCGCAGCAGCATGGCCTGGAACTCCTCGTTCCCGCTGATGTCCACGTTGAAGCCGTCGGTCTTCACCGACGCTCCGGGCGCCGGGTAGGCTCTCCCGCTCCTGATGGTCTGCGCCATCAGCCCACCCGCCTGTACCGCTCGACCGTGGCGCTGAAGAGCGGCGTCTGCCCCGCCTTGCCCTGCTGGGCCTGCCACGCGCCCAGGTAGCTCACGGAGCCGCCGCCCTGCGTGGACTCGTTGGCGACCCCCACCCGGTCCTTCTGCCGGTACAGGTAGGCCACTTGGTCCACCACGGCCTGGTCAACGTCGGCCGGAGCCGTCGCGCCGTAGCCCGCCGTGTAGTTCACGACGCAGTTGGCCGTCCCCTCGGCGAACGTGTAGCCCACCAGCTCGAGCTT
>CAIQRS010000171.1 GCA_903874275.1 uncultured Anaeromyxobacter sp. | reverse complement strand
CTCCGAGGGGGCCACCTGGAAGGGGTACGAGGTCCAGGAGTTCGGCCGCCCCGACGCGCTGGGACGGCGCAAGAAGGCCAGCGTCGCCGAGGTGCTCTCCGAGGAGATCCAGCTGCGGACCGGGGAGGAGACCATCGTCTCCGATCTCACCTACGACCTGCGCTCCGGCGAGCCCGACTTCATGGACAAGCTGGTCGCCTCCACCTTCGGCACCATGGCCCTCGACGCCCTCCTCGACGGCGGGCACGGCCAGATGAGCGCCATCGTGAACGGCTGCTACGAACTCGTGCCCATCCCCGACCCGTCGATCGGGCCGCGCAAGGTGGACGTGGCCACCATGTACAACGTGGACCGCTACCGGCCGCTCTACGGCGACAAGCGCCACTGGCCGGTCTTCCTCACCCGGGTCGGGAAAGCGGGGGGCTGAGGTCGAAGTTCCGGGTCAGCAGGTCCCGGCACAGGAGCAGCCAGATCACCGTGTAGGGCAGCGCGATCACGGCGTAGGCGTCGGTCAGATCCCGCACCTGCATGGTGAGGAGGTCGGTGGGCGCGATGCCGACCAGCAGCATCGCCACGAGAAGGACCACGTTCCTCCTCCGGAAGGGGCGCTCCTGCTCCACGAACCAGAGGGCGGCGCCGGTGGCGCAGACGATGTAGGTGGTGTTCTCCGAGCCGGAGCTGAAGAGGACGACGAACATCAGGAGCGAGGCCAGGAACAGCGTCCGGAACCGGTAGTGACGGAACTGGCCCACCCTCAGGAGGGGCGCCAGGACCAGCGGGATGCCGACCAGGTAGAACCAGCCGCTGGGGATCCACCGACCGCTCGCGCGCCGGACAAGCCCCATGAGCGAGAGATCCGACGAGGAGTACAGGACGACGTTCTTGGCGTGCTTGGCCACCAGCTCGACGTACCAGTCCACGTAGGCCTGGAGGACGTAGGCAGGCGAGGAGATGGCCATGGGCAGGGCGAGGAGCACCACGCCCCAGGTGAGGGCTCCCGCCACGAAGACCTTCTTGTCCCTGGCGAAGAAGAAGAAGAGCAGGCCGACGGCGCTGTAGAGCTTCACGAAGGCGCCGATCAGGATCCACAGGGGAGCGCGGAAGTCGCGTCCTTCCTCGACGTCCTGGAAGGTGAGGAGCAGCAGCGCGGCGATGGCCGCGTTGAACTGCTGGGACCACAGCGAGTCCCAGAGTTCCAGCGAGCAGATGGCCAGCAGCAGGATGCGCCGCTCGCGCGGGAGGTCGAGCCTGCTCACCGCCCAGGCGAGGAGCGCCGCCATGGCGAGGCACCACAGCAGTCCGCCGAGCGCGTCGGGCAGGATCGCGAACGGCGCGATCACCACGGCGAAGGTGGGCCCGTAGTGGTTCACGTCGGCGTACTTCTCGAGGTAGTGGACGTAGAGGTTGCGCCCCTCGAGGAGGTTCCAGAAGACGTGCTTGAAGATCTTGTAGTTGTTGTAGCGGCCCCTGGCGTACGCGAGCGCCCAGAGGGCCGCGGGCACGAGGAACCAGAGCAGCGCGAGGCGGGGGCCGTAGCCGAGGACCCGATCCTGGAGCGGAGTCTTGGTTGACGTCATCGTCCGGCGCCGGCGTGCGGTGAGCCCGGCGGACCATACCATGGGGCCCTCTGCTATCATCCGCATGGTGTCGACCCACCCCGAGCAGCCCCCCCGAAGGCTCACCGTCGTGGTCCCGGTGCACAACGAGGCCGAGAACGTCGGTCACCTGGTGGAGCGTGTCTGGTCCGCCCTGGCGCCGGGAGCGTCGCGGTGGGCCGCCGAGATCCTGTTCGTGGACGACGGCTCCACCGACGGGACGGTGGAGCGCATCGAGGATCTGCGGGCGGCCGGCCAGCCGGTGGGCTACCTGCAGCTCAGCCGCAACTTCGGCCATCAGGCCGCGATCGCGGCCGGCCTCTCGCACGCCGGGGGCGACGTGGTCGTCACCATGGACGGCGATCTGCAGCACCCGCCCGAGCAGCTGCCGCGCATGCTGCTCGAGTTCGAGCGGGGCGCCGACGTGGTGCAGATGGTCCGCGTCGATCCGACGGCGGGATCCAAGGGATTCTTCTCGACCTGGTTCTACCGGATCTTCAACCGCATCTCCGACACCCGGCTGGTCCCCAACGCCTCCGACTTCCGGCTCCTCTCCCGCCAGGTGGTCGAGGTGGTCCTTCGCATCCCCGAGCGCGAGAAGTTCCTGCGCGGGCTCGTGCCCGGGCTCGGCTTCCGGCAGGTCCAGCTCGAGTTCGAGGAGCTTGCCCGCCTCCACGGCACGCCCAGCTACAGCTTCGGGAGCTCCCTGCGACTCGCCCAGAAGGCGCTCTTCCAGTACAGCGCCGCGCCGCTCAAGGGCGTCTACTACGTCGGCCTCTTCCTGGCCGTGACCGCCTTCCTCTCGGGCATCGGCCACGTGGTGTGGAAGCTGCTCCACTGGGACGACGTCGTCCCCGGCTTCACGGACACCATCACCGCCATCTTCTTCCTGGGCGGCTGCATGCTGGTGGCCATCGGCACCGTGGGGCACTACCAGCTCATCATCCTGGAGCAGCTGCGGGGCCGGCCGGCGTGGATCGTCCAGCGGCAGGTCCGGCCCCCTCCCGGCCCTACCGCTCCGGTGGATCCAGGTCCGAGAGATCCCGATCCGGGTCGTCGTGGTGGAGCGTGAAGCCGGCCAGGTCGTCGGGCCACGACTCGCCACCGAAGGTCGAGCCCTCGAGGCGCGAGAGCCAGCCGTCCTCGACGAAGAGTGCGAAGGCGGCCCCACCGGTCAGGCCGGGCACGTCGGCCTGGAGGTCGTCGAGCACCGCGCGCGCCATCGCGACGGGGGCCCGCGGTGCGCCGCGAGCCGGCCGGAGCATGGCGGAGAAGGTGGTCGGGGTGGCCATGCGGTGGACCACCGAGAGCCCGTGAAGCTGGTCGCGCAGCTCCTCGAGCGCCGGGTGGACGCCCTGGAGCATCGCGTGCAGGACCGCTCGCTCCAGGTGGGTGGGCTCGCTCATGGCGGAAGGGCGATGGTACTGCGCGCCTGGGAGTCGCGTCCCGGGAAAGCGCCCGTGCGCCTCCTCCTCGTCTTCCCGCTCCTCGCCGCCGCCTGCGCCTCGTTGCCCCCGGCGCCGCCCGCGCCACCCTGGACCGGCGCGCTCTATTCGGAGACGCGGCCGGCCATGTCCACGCTGGTCACCATCGCCGTGGCCCGCCCGGCCAGCCCCGAGGTGACCGGGGCGGTGGACGCGGCGTTCGCGGTCTTCGCGCGGGTGGACGAGGCGATGAACGAGTGGCGCCCGGGGTCGCCGCTCGCCGCGCTCAACGCGTCGGCCGGCTCCGGGCGGCCGGTTCCCCTCCCCGGCGACCTCTGCCAGGTGCTGCGGGCCGGGCGGGACGGGGCGGAGCGGACCGGTGGGCTCTTCGATCCCACCTGGGCGGCGCTGCGGGGCGTCTGGCGCTTCGGCGACGGCGAGCCGCCGCGGGTCCCCACCGACGCGGAGGTGGCCGCCGCCTGCCCCCTCGTCTCCTGGCGAGACCTCGAGATCGAGCCGGCCGGTGACCCGACCCTGGCGACCCCCTGCACGGCCCGGCTGCGCCGTCCCGGGATGCAGGTGGGCCTGGGCGGGATCGCCAAGGGCTGGGGCGTGGACCGGGCCGTGGCCGAGCTGCGGCGGCGGGGGCTGCGCGACTTCACCGTCCAGGCCGGTGGCGACCTCTACGCGGCGGGAACGCGCGACGGCCGCCCCTGGCGGGTCGGGGTGCGCGACCCGCGCGGCCCTCCGGGCCAGTCCTTCGCCTGGGTGGAGGTCTCCGACTCCGCCTTCTCCTCGACCGGCGACTCGGAGCGCTTCTTCGTCTCGGAGGGGCAGCGCCACCACCACGTCATCGACACCCGCACCTGCCGTCCGGCGACGGCGAGCCGCCAGGTGAGCGTGCTTTCGCCGAGCGCCCTCGACGCCGAGATCCTGGGCAAGGCGGTCTTCGTGCTGGGCGGGGAGGAGGGGCTCGCGCTGGCCGCGCGGAGCGGCGCCTCGGCGGTGATCGTGACCTCGTCGAACCGCGTGGTCGCCTCGCCCGGACTCAGCGTGCGGCTCGAGGTGGTGCGGCCTCCGACCCCGTGAGGCCGCCGGAGCGGGACGCGCCGCGGGCGGGGGGCAGGATCGCCGCGACGAGCAGGAGGAGCCAGGCGAGCATCGTGGCCTGGAGCCCCACGAAGGCGGCCACCTTGAGGGGCGCGAGCCACGGCCAGGCGAAGCGGATGGCGAAGCCGGCCAGGATCCCGGCGCCGGCGCAGCCCCAGGTGATCCCGGCCAGCAGCGCGAAGGGGCGGCGCCTCATCCCGGAGGCGAAGGCCACGAGGTGCAGCGTCACGAAGATCAGCAGGGGGACGGCGAGCAGGTGCGGGACCGCCACCTCGAGGAGCCCGGCCAGCGACCTGGGCTCCGCGAAGCCGGCCTCCGCGCCCAGGTAGAAGGCCCGGACCTGGCCGCCGTCGAAGCCGATCTTGCGGGCGAAGAGGACCGCGCCGGTGGCCATGACCAGCGCCACCATGGTTGCGAAGGCCGCGACAGGCGCGGTGAAGCGGGCGACCCGGGGATCAACCATCGGTGCGCCTCGGCTCGCGGCCGAAGGTGGCCCAGGCGACCGCCACCGTGGCGAGGAGCACCGCCGTGGCGACCCCGAAGGCGCCGATCCGGAGCAGCGCCCAGCCCGGGAAGCCTGGCCGGACCACGTGCAGGAACGGGGCGAGCAGGTCCACCAGCGCCGCGACCGTGGCGGCTCCGACGAGGCCGTTTCGCAGGCCGGGCGCCACCGGGCAGACGACGAGGAGCGAGCCCAGCGTGAGCAGCAGGAATCCGTACAGGAAGGCCCCTTGGTGGACCTCCTCCCAGAGCGCCAAGGGCCCGAACCGCTCCCCGGGCGACGGCTCGAGGATGCGGGCGAGGCCGTCGGGCGTGAGCGCCCCGTGGGCGGCGCGGGAGGCCACCCATCCGACCAGCAGCAGCGCGGCGAAGCCCAGGAAGGCCCGCACCGGAGGGCGGGCCCGGTCCATCACCGCCGGGTTCGGCTGCACGAGGAACCTCACGGGACCTTCCTCCCCTGCCTGGCCGTCTGCAGCGCCTGGAGGAGCCAGCGCGACTGCTCGGCCACGCCGCGCGCCGAGAGCGTGGACCCGGAGATGGGGGCGAGGTCGTCCCCCACCGCCAGCCTGTCGGTTGCCCCCTTCCCGGAGAACTGGCCGAGCCAGCGCTCGGACGGCCTGTACTCGGGCGGCTCGAGGAAGGAGAGGACGACGATCCGGCGGATCCGCCCATCGGGCTCGAAGGCAATGAGCAGCGTCTCCCGCTTGGTTCGCACCACGTGGCTCTGCAGCACCGCGTATCCCAGGACGGCGTCGCCCTTGCGGGCCGCGTAGAACGTGACCATCCGCTCCGGGATCTTCGAGCGGGCCAGCTCGTCGAGCTTCCTCGCCATCTCTTCGGAGAGGAGCACGTCGGTCGGGTCGAAGCGTTCCGCCTCCGGAAACGCCGCGCGGAGCGCGTCGGGCGGAGCGCCGAACGCGGCGCCGGACCAGGAGAGCACCGCGGCGATGAGGATTCCTCGTCGCATCCGGGCGCCTAGTAGACGAAGCCCACGCCCAGGTCCCACTGCTGGAGCGTCTGGGATGCCATGGTGGTGACCTGCTGCCAGTCGGCCTTCACCACCACCTGCGGGATGGGCTTGAAATCGACCCCGGTGGTGATCACCCGGCGGTCGAAGGCCGGATTCAGCACCCCCAGCCCCTCGACGGCGGCCTGGGTGTCGAGCGCCTCGAAGCGCAGGAAGGGCGTGAGCGACATCGACGAGCCGACGAGCGTGAGCACGTCGAACCCCGCGTCCACGTAGCCGCCCCAGGCCCGGCTGCCGATGTACTGGTCGGGCGTCTTCAGGAGGGCCTCGGAGACGGCGGCGGACTGCGACAGCGAGCCCCAGGCCACGATGGCGCGGGCGGTGAGCCCCTTCCAGGCCACCAGCGCGTGGACCTCGCCGATGAGCACGGTGGGGGAGACGAGGGCGCCGGTCAGGTCACGGTGCCCCTGCCCGGCGTCGCCGCCGTAGAAGCTGCCGCCGAAGGTGGCCGGCCCCACGTCGGCGTTCAGGCTGGCCACCCCGGCCCAGGTCATGGCGGGGCCGAAGGCGCCGGTGCGGGCGTTGCGCACCCAGGTTCCGGCCTGGAGCGGCTCGTCCCCGAAGGCGTCGAGGCCGGTGAGGAGGTAGGCCTTGTAGCGGACGGGCCCCAGGTCGCCGTAGATGCCGAGGCCGTTCTGGTTCCAGGTGGTTGGGATGACGAAGCGGTCCACCAGCGGCCGGTAGACGCCGTAGAAGAAGATGGGCTCGTGGTTCTCGTTCAGGAAGCCCACCGGGACGAGCACGTTGCCCACCCGGAGCGTGAGCTGGTCGAGCAGCGTGAAGTCGAAGTACGCGAGCTCGATCCCGATCTCCCTGGCCCCGTGCTCGAACTCGACCTCCGAGTTGAAGACGATCCGGTCGTTGAACCGGTAGCCGACGTAGAGGACGAGCCGCAGGACCTCGGCCAGGTCCACCCTGTCGTCGGCGAAGTTCGAGTAGACGAACTCGCCGTAGCCGCCGATGGAGAGCCCCTTGGGCTGGAAGTGGACCTTGGAGGCGCCCATGCCCATTCCGGCGTAGGAGCCGAACTGGATCACGTCGGGAACCGACATCTCCAGCTTGAGGCGCCGGACCTCCTCGGCCAGTGCCTTCACCTCGGCCTGGGTGGCGGGGCGGTCTTCGGCGGCGGTGGGGGCGGCGGACGCGGCCGACGGGGGCGCCTCCTCTGCCAGGGCCGGGAAGCCGAGCGTGGACAGCAGGAGCGGGACGAGGAGTCGGTTCATGGAGGTGCGGGCCTCTTGGATGTTGAGAACGATTCCTATTATCATAACCAGCAGAGGGCGGACAAGGGGGATCCGCGGCGGCCCGAAAGACCCCCGCCCCTCACCCCGGATCGGTCCTGGATCAGCGCCGGTGGCGCGCCCGGCGGTCGGCGACCGCCTCGGCCTTGGCGATGCGCGACCGCTGCTTCACGGCCAGCACGTAGAAGCGCTGGCGCAGCTCCTCCGCCTCCACCTCCGGCAGGTCGCCGTGCCGCCCCCGCACCGCCTCGCGCCGGTCGATGGCGCGGGCCAGCGTCACCGCGGCCGCCACCGAGACGTTGAGCGACTGGGAGAACCCGCGCATGGGGATGGCGAAGCGGGCGTCGGCCATGGCCAGCGCCTCGTCGGAGACGCCCTTGCTCTCGTTGCCGAAGACCAGCGCCACCGGCCCGGCGAAGTCGAGGTCGGCGAGCCCCACCGACCCCTCGCCCAGCCAGGTGACCTGGACCGCGAAGCCCCGCGCCTTGAGCGCCGCCAGGCACTCCCGCGTCGAGCCCCAGCGGGTCACGTCGAGCCACTTGTCGGCGTTCTGCGAGATCTTCTTGTTCCGGTCGAAGCCCTTCATGGGCCCCTCGACCACGTGGACCTCCTGCACCCCGAAGGAGTCGCAGGTGCGCAGCACGGCGTTCACGTTCTGCGGATCGCAGAGCGCCTCGATGACCACCGTGAGCGTCCGGGTCCGGCGCGACACCACCTCGTCGATGCGCGCCTTGCGCTCGGGGAGGAGGTAGTCACTCACCGTGAAGCCCTGCTCCTGGGCTTGCCCACCTTCTTCTTGGCGAGCCGCTCCTTGCCGGGCTCCTCTCCGCGCAGCACCTTGGCCACCTGGTCGAGCAGCGGGTCGATCCCCTCGCCGGTGACGGCGGAGATGGCCAGGATGAGCGGCTTCTTCTTGCGCCGGGCGAAGCTCTTCTTCAGCAGGGCGAGCTTCTCCTCGGCCTCGGGGACGTCCATCTTGGTCACCGCGATGACCTGGGGCTTCCTGGCCAGCTCCTTCGAGTAGAGGGCCAGCTCCCGGTCGATGGCGTCGAGGTCGGCGCGCGGCCCGCGCCCCTCGCCCGGCGCCAGCGGGTCCACGAGGTGCACGAGGACCTTGGTCCGCTCCAGGTGACGCAGGAACTGGTGGCCGAGGCCGGCACCGGCGTGGGCCCCCTCGATGAGGCCGGGGACGTCGGCGACCACGAAGCTCTTGCCGCGCCACCCCACCACGCCCAGGTTGGGGGTCAGGGTGGTGAAGGGGTAGTCGGCGATCTTGGGGCGCGCCCGGGAGATGCGGCTGATGAGCGTGGACTTGCCGGCGTTGGGGTACCCGACGATGCCCACGTCGGCGAGCAGCTTCAGCTCGAGCTGGAGCTCCTTCTCCTCGCCCTTGGTGCCGGGCTGCGCGAAGCGCGGCGCCTGGTTGGTGGAGGTGGCGAAGTTCATGTTGCCGAGCCCGCCGCGGCCGCCCTTGCAGATCACGAAGGTCGGGCAGGCCTCGCCCATGTCGGCGAGGACCTCGCCGGTGGCGGCGTCCTTCACCAGCGTCCCCGGGGGCACGCGAAGCTCGAGCGCCGGCTGGGAGAGGCCGTTCTGGTCGGACCCGCGGCCGTGCTCCCCGCTCCTGGCCCGGTGCTCGCGGATGTAGCGGTAGTCGAGCAGCGTGTTCATCTGCGGGTCCACGACCAGGATCACGTCGCCGCCCCAGCCGCCGTCCCCGCCGGCGGGCCCGCCGCGGGGGATGAACTTCTCCCGGCGCCAGGCGACGGCGCCGTTCCCCCCGTCGCCGGAGGCGACCTTGATGCGGACCTCGTCGACGAACTTCACATGGCCTCCCAACGACGAACGCCGCGGGCCTGAGGGCTCCGCGGCGCTCGCGACATCCGGCGAGGGGCTGCGACTCAGGCCTTCGGGACGATCTTGACCACGCGGCGGTCGCCGCGGGTCTTCTCGTACTTCACGGTGCCGTCGATCTTGGCGAACAGCGTGAAGTCCTTGCCCATCCCGACGTTCTGCCCGGGGTGGAAGAGCGTGCCGCACTGGCGGACCAGGATGTTCCCGGCGATCACGTTCTCGGAGCCGTAGATCTTCACGCCGCGGTGCTGCCCGGCGGAGTCGCGGCCGTTGCGGCTGGAGCCCTGTCCTTTTTTGTGAGCCATTGCTTGATCCCTTTCCTTCGGGCGGGCTAGCCGCTGACCCCGGTGATGACGACCTCGGTGTACGGCTGCCGGTGGCCGCGCTTCTTGGTCCAGCCTTCCTTCTTCTTGCGGAAGTGGATCACCTTGGCGTGACGTCCCTGGGCGACGATCTCGCCCGCGACGGACGCGCCGGCCACCGTGGGCTTGCCCACCTTGGCCTCGCCCTCGCCGCCGACGAGCAGCGCGTCGAAGGAGAGCTTCTTGCCCACGTCGCCCTCGAGGAGCTCGACGCGGAGCTTGTCGCCCTTGGAAACCCGATACTGCTTGCCACCGGTCTGGATCACCGCATACATCGAGCCGCTCCTTCGCGAAAAACCATCGGAATGAACTCGGGTTTCTCCCCCGGCGCGGACTTGCGCTGCGGGGCCTGAGCCTCCGGAAGGGCGGTTCTATACGATCGGCCCCCGCTTCCTGTCAAGGAAACCCGGAGGTTACCCTCGTACGGCCGTGCCGATCCCGTGGATTCGGGGTACCTTGACCCACCCAGGAGGGCGCGGTCGCTTGCAGCAGGGAACCCTAGAGGTCGAGCCAGGTATCCGGATCCACTACACGGTCCGCGGATCGGAGGGGCAGGCGCTCGTCGTCCCGAACGGGTCCTGGGTGGCCGGACCGCTCCGGCCCCTGGCCCGCGGGCGCCGGATCGTCTCGTACGACCTCCGGGGCCGTGGCCTCTCCTCCCACGTTGAGGATCGGAGCCGGCTGGGGGTCTCCTTCGACGTCGCCGACCTGGAAGCCCTCCGGCGCCACCTCTCGCTCGACCGGCCGGTGGTGATCGGACACTCCTACTGCTCGGCGGTGGCGCTCCTCCACGCGCTCGATCATCCCCACGCGGTTTCCCGGCTGGTGCTGGTGGGCGCGTTCGCGGCGCGGCGGATCCCCTGGCACGACTCCGAGCTCCCCAGCCTGGGCGAGATGATCCGCCCCCCCGGCTCGACGCGGCTCGGCGCGCTCCGCGCCGGCAAGGTCCACCGCACCGATCCCCGCACCTACGCCCGGGAGTGGATGCGCCACTACCTCCTCCCCCAGCAGGTGGCCCGCCCGGAGAACGTGGGGCTCGTGCCGCTCGAGGCCTGCGACCTGCCCAACGAGTTCCCGGAGAAGTGGATCCCCGACTGGCTGGAGCGGATCTACCCGTCGCTCGGCGACTGGGACTGGCGGCCACGCCTCGCGGGGCTCGACGTCCCCGTGCTGCTCGTCTGGGGCGAGACCGACCGGGGACCGCCGGAGGCGGAGCAGGAGTGGCTCGCCGGGCTGGCGCGTGGCGAGATGCTCGCCGTGCCGGGCGCGGGCCACTGGCCGTTCTGCGAGAATCCGGAGGTCTTCTTTCCGGCGGTCGAGAGGTTCCTGTTGCGGTAGCCCGCCCAGCCTGCCGGGAACGGGGACGGCCTTCCTCAAGGGGGTGCTTGCCCCCTGCGCGATCCGAACCTGTGGGAGAAGGCCCAGGTGAATTCCGCCCCGAACAGGAAGATCTGGGCCGAGTAGTAAACCCAGAGCAACACGACGATGAGCGACGCGGCGGGGCCGAAGCGCAGGGCGACCCCACTCCTCCCGATGTAGGTTCCGATCAGGAACTTCCCGGCGATGAACAGGAGCGCGGTCACCACGGCGCCGACCCACACGTCCTTCCAGTCGACGCGCGCCCGGGGCATCGCCTTGTAGATCATGGCGAACACCGCCGTCGCGAGGAGGATGCCGATCGCCACCTCGATCCCGTTCGCCACGCTCGCCCACCCGCCGGAAAGCGGAGCCCACCAGCTTCTCAGAGCGGCGAGCCCCGCGCTGAACGCCAGCGACACCAGCAGCAGGAAGCCGACCCCGAGAACCAAGCCGAAGGACAGCAGGCGGGCGCGCACCAGCCGCCACAGCCCGGTGTGCCCGGCCCGTGCCGGCACCCGCCAGATCCGATCGAGCGCGTCCTGCAGCTCGGCAAAGACCGACGTGGCGCCGATGAACAGGAGCACCGACCCGACGACGGTGGCGAGCGTGTGCTTGGCGGGAATGGCCACGTCCTCCAGCATGCCCTCCACGGCCCCCGCACCGGGACCGCCGAGCAAGCCGCTCAGCTGGCGAAGGATCTCGCTTCGGGCCGAGTCCTCGCCGACGAACATCCCGGCGACGGCGATCACGATGAGCAGGAGCGGAGCGATCGAGAACATGGTGTAGAAGGCCAGCGCCGCGCCCATGCTCTGGGCATGGTCGTGCACCCAGTTGACGGCAGCTGCCTTGAGCAGTCCGGTGAAGTCCTTCATGCCTGGAACTTGTAGGCCACCGCGTAGAGCAAGCTCAAGTGCGCGCACCCCAGCTCCGGCCGGTGCGGACGACGCGACGGTCCTCCCGGTTGGGCGTAGGATCCCTCCCAGGAGGGGTCTCTGGGAAACCTGATCATCGACGGCCGCCCCGTCCCGGCGCCTCCGGGCGCCACGCTGCTCGACGCCTGTCGCGCGATCGGCGTCCCGCTCCCGTCCCTCTGCCACATGGACGGCCTGTCCGAGGTGGCGAGCTGCCGCGTCTGCCTGGTCGAGGTGGAGGGGGAGGAGCGTCCGGTCCCGGCCTGCGTGACCCCGGCCCGGAGTGGAATGCGCGTGTTCACCGACACGCCCCCGCTGCGCGCCCACCGGCTCGCCGTGGCCGAGATGCTCTTCGCCGGGGGCCACCACGTCTGCGCCTGCTGCCCGGCCAGCGGCGGATGCGAGCTGCAGGAGCTGGGGCGCCTGGTCGGGCTCGACGCCGTGCGGGCGGGACCGGAGGTGCCGCGCTGGCCCGTGGACGCCTCGCGCGCCCGCTTCGCGCTCGACCCCGGGCGCTGCATCCTCTGCACCCGCTGCGTCCGGGCCTGCACGGAGCTGGAGCGGGCCAGCGCCCTCGGTGTCGCCGGTCACGGCCTCCGCTCGCGCATCGTCACCGATGGTGAAAGATGGGGGGAGAGCCAGGCCTGCACCGACTGCGGGCGCTGCGTCGACGCCTGCCCGACCGGTGCGATCTTCGAGAAGGCGCTGGCCGCGCAGGGGCTCCTCCCGCGACGCCCGGCGCCGCACGCGCCTCCGCCGGCCCCCGTTCCCGCCAGCGGGCGCAGGCTTCGCCTGGCCACCGTCTGGCTGGGAGGATGCTCCGGGTGCCACATGTCGCTCCTCGACCTGGACGGGCGGCTCCTCGACCTGGCTCCCCGCATCGACCTCGTCTACTCCCCGTTCGCCGACGTGAAGGCCTTCCCGCGGGACGTCGACGTCTGCCTGGTGGAGGGCGCGGTGGCCACCGAGGACGAGGCGGCGCTCCTCGCCGAGGTCCGGGCGAACACCGGGCTGCTGGTGGCGCTGGGCGACTGCGCGGTCGACGGAAACGTCACGGCCATGCGGGATGGAGTGGGAGGGGCCGCGGCGGTGCTGGCGCGGGCCTGGGCCGGTCCCGGTGGGGTCCCGGCGCGCGCGCCCGGCCTGCCGGCCCTCCTCGACCGGGTGCTCCCCCTCCACGAGCAGGTGCGGGTGGATCTCTCGCTGCCCGGCTGCCCCCCGCGACCCGACCTCCTCTTCCTGGTGCTCTCCGACCTCGTGGCCGGGCGATCCCCCGACCTGGCCGGCCTCCTTCGCTTCGGGTGAACGATGGGAAGCCGCCTGATCATCGATCCCGTCACCCGCATCGAGGGGCGCGCGCGCGTCACCATCGAGCTCAGCGACGCCGGAACGGTCGCGTCCGCGCACGTCCAGGTCATGCAGCT
The DNA here is from genome assembly GCA_903874275.1 of uncultured Anaeromyxobacter sp. Classification (GTDB taxonomy): domain Bacteria; phylum Myxococcota; class Myxococcia; order Myxococcales; family Anaeromyxobacteraceae; genus CAIOAK01. The sequence continues at coordinate 106 of CAIQRS010000171.1, read as the reverse complement.
CCGCGGATTCGAGTCGATCTGCGTGGGACGGCCGCTCGGGGAGATGCCGGCGCTCACCGCGCGCATCTGCGGGATCTGCCCGGTGTCCCACTTCCTCGCCGCCTCG
>CAIQRS010000170.1 GCA_903874275.1 uncultured Anaeromyxobacter sp. | reverse complement strand
CGAAGACCCCGAGCCGGAGCGGCTTCGGGGCGGATGCTTCACCCTGTCGCCGCGACCACGCCTCCCCCGGGGCGCGAGGACCTGCGGCGCGGAGACGAGGATCCCCCGGGCGCCGGCCCCACGGAAGGACGTCACCCGCGCACGACCGCGTTCAGTCCCGCTCCCACAGCTTGACGCCCCCCAGGAGCCCCGCGACGTTGTCCACCAGCTTCACGTTCCTGGGGAGCTTGAACTCGACCTTCCGGGCGTTTCCGCCGCCCAGGTAGAGGGCGCGGAAGTTGAAGGTGTCCTGGAGCTGCGCGACCGCCGCCGCGAGCGTCGCGTTCCACTTCCTCTTGCCCCGTCGCTTCAGCGCCGCGTCCCCGAGCAGCTCCTCGTAGCTCATGCCCTTGCGGAAGGGGTGGTGGCCGAACTCCACGTTGGGCACGTAGTGGCCGTTCACGAAGAGGGAGAAGCCGAAGCCGGTTCCGAGCGTGACGCAGATCTCCGTCCCGAGACCCTGCACGACCCCGTGCCCCTGGACGCCGGCGTCGTTCAGGACGCGGGTGGGGCGCCCGGTCGATCGGAGGACCCAGGTGGCGAGCCCGAATCCCTTCCAGGCCGGGTGGAGGTTGGGCGCGGTCCGGGTCACCCCGTCCGCGACGACGCCGGGAAACCCGACCGAAACCCGGTCGAACCGGGTGCGCTCGGGGATGACCGCGAGCAACGCCGCGCAGATGGCCCGCGGCGTGGCCGGACGCGGCGTCTCGATCCTCACCCGCTCGGAGAGGGGCTTGCCGCTGGCCGAGACGATCATCGTCTTCAGCCCCGTTCCTCCGATGTCGATGCAGAGGGTCCGCTGGGACCGCGCGCCGTCCTTCGCTCTCGTCGTCATCCGTTCTCCCTCCGGTCCATCATCCCACGGCCCGCCGCCGCTCCGGCGATCAACGGGACTTCTCGCGCTCGCGCTGCTCGAAGATCAGCTCGCGGTGACGGGAAGCCACGTCCGTCACCTTCTCGCGCTGGGACTCGGGCAACCCCTCCAGCGCCTTCAGGAAGGCCTGGGTGTCGAGCGCGTCGAGCTCCTGCTCGAGCTGGGCGGCCGGGCTGGGCCCGGCGGATGGCGGAGGGGTCGGCCGCCCCTTTCCGCCGGACGCGCCGCCACCCGGTCCTCCGCTGGACGGGCCTCCGGGCTTCCTTCCGGGTGGACCCCCGGGCTGGCTCCCCGGCTGACCCCCGCCGGGCCCGCCCTCCGGATGGGCCCGCGCCGCCCGGGCGGTCTCCTGCTCGCGGGCAAGGCGCGTGTCGGCCTGCTCCAGGGTCTTCACCTGGTCCGGCGTGAGCTGGAGCGCGCCCCGTTGCGCGAGCACCGCGGCCAGGGACGAGCGGTGCAGGACGGGAGCCGGCGCCGGATCGGCGGCCAGGGAGGGGAGGGCGAAGAGGAGGAGCCCGACGAGGAGGGGAGGGAACCGTGCCGACGTGAGCATCGGCGAAACTCCTAGCACGAAGCCGGCGTCGCCGCCGTGGCGCCGATCAGCGGCGGCCGCCGCCCCCGTGGCCACCGCCACCACCGCCGCCGAAGCCGCCCGGGCGGGCGCCGCCACCGGAGGCGGCTGGACGTCCACCGCCGAAGCCGCCCCCGCGCATCGCCGTCACGGCCGGGGCGCGCGGGGCCATCCCCGATCCACCCGGGGTGAATGCGCGGGAGGGCGGGGCGGTTCCGCGCCCGGCCCCGAAGGAGGAGGGAAGCGCGCCGGTCGGCCGACCCGCGGAGCCGCCGTAGGTCCGGGCCGGGACCGCGCCGGTCCGTCCGGGGACCGCGGCAGGCGCCGCGCGGGGCGACGTGCCCGTCCGTCCGGGCGACGCGCCGATGCGGCCCGGGGCCACCCCGGGCATGGCGCCGTTGCGCCCCGGGACCGCCACCGTTCCGCCCGGCCTCCCGACCGGAGGTGGTCCGCCAGCGCCCGGACGAGGGGCGGCGCCGCCCCCGCGTCCCGGAGGCGGCCGGTAGCCGGGGCCGACGCCGTTCCAGCGCCCGCCCTGGTAGTAGCCGCCCCCGTACCACCCGGCGTAGGCGTACGGGCGGGCGTAGCCGTACCAGGTCCCGAAGCCGGAACCGTACCAGGGGTAGCCGCCCCAGCCGGCGTATCCGAACCAGGGCATGGCTCCCCAGCCCCACACCCAAGGTGCGATGACCCAGGACCAGCCGATGGCCGGGTAGTAGACGTACATGTTGGGCGTCCCGCCGTTCGTCGGCAGGTGGGTGAACGAGTTCCCGTGGGGCATCCAGACCCAGCCGTACTGGCTCGTGTAGACCCACTGCCCGTTGGGCGCGGCCTGCTCCACCACGACCTCCTCGCCATCCTCCACCACCACCTCGGTGGGCGGGGGGGGCGCCCACGTCGGCGCGGGCTCGGAGGGCTCCACGCCCAGCGGGGTCGTGTCCGCGACCGGGATCCCGGGCGAGAGGAGCAGCGCGGCGGACAGTGCGACGGCGGCTGGGAAGGTCTTCATGGCGTCACCCCGCGAGTTGGACGCACCGAAGCGGAATTCCCTTCACTCTACTCTCATTGCTTTCGGGGGATCCCTCCCGGCAAGTACTCACCTAACAGCATGATATCGTTAAGTAATCAAGCTACCTGTTCACGTGGATCACCTTCGCGGGCGGGAAGCCGTTGAAGGAGGTGGACGAGGCGTGGCTGTAGGCCCCGATGTTCCGGCTGTAGACCATGTCGCCGAGCTTGAGGTCGGACGGCAGCCGCTCGGTCATGGAGACCACGTCGAGGGCGTCGCAGGTCGGGCCGAAGACCGAGCAGGTCTCGACAGGCCCCTTCTTGAAGGCGCCGAAGTGGTACTGGCAGTGATCGAAGATCACGCCCGAGAAGGTGTGGTAGACGCCGTCGTCCACGTAGTAGCAGAGCTTGCCGTCGCGGACCGCCTTGCCGATCACGGTGCAGACCACGGTGCCGGCGGTTGCCACCATGAAGCGCCCCGGCTCGGCCAGGATCTGGATCTCCTTCGGGAAGAGCCGGTCGAGCTCCCGGTTGAGGGTCTTCGCGAGCTCCCGGAACGGCTTCACCGAGTCGTCGTACGGGGCCGGGAAGCCGCCGCCGATGTCCACGAGGAACATCTTTCCGGCGCCGCGCGACTTGGCCTCGCGGAAGACGTTGGCGGCCAGGTTCAGCGCCTGGACGTAGTTGTCGAAGTTGGTGGTCTGGCTTCCCACGTGGAAGGAGATCCCCTCGACGGTGAGCCCCTCCTTCTCGGCGGCGAGGATGAGGTCCACCGCCTCGCCCGACGACGCCCCGAACTTGGAGGAGAGCTCCACCATGGCGCCGGTGTTGGGGACGCGCAGCCGCAGCGCCAGCCCGGCGCGGGGGGCGTACTTCTTGATCTTCTTGATCTCCTCCAGGTTGTCGTAGGTGACGAGCGGCTTGTAGCGATCGAGTTGCCGGAGCGTCCCGTTGGCCTTGATGGGATTGGCGTAGATGATCTTGTCCCAGATCCAGGCCTGCCGCTCCTTCTCCGGCATCTCGCGGATCAGGTCGTGCACGATCATGAACTCGGGCATCGAGGCCACGTCGAAGCTGGCGCCGGCGTCGAAGAGCGTCTTCACGATGGCCGGGTCGGAGTTGGCCTTGACCGCGTAGTAGGCCTGGACCCGGGGCAGGTACTTCCGGAAGGTGGCGTAGTTCTTCCGCAGCTCGTCGTGGTCCACGACGAAGAGCGGCGTGCCGTGCTCCCGGGCCAGCTGCTGCAGGCGCTTCGCGGAGACCATGTGTGCCTCCCGCCGGACGTCAGTCGCCGTCGGAGATCAGGAAGTTCTTGAACTGCCAGGGGTCGGTGGTGTCCACCTGCGGGTTGTTGAAGCCCTCGAAGGCGTTGGTGTAGTGGGCCAGCGGCGTCCAGGGCGAGGCCTTGGAGATCCACTTGCCCAGGTAGGGCCTGGCGATCTTGAGCACGAACTCGTGCGGCAGGTCGTCGGGCACCACCACGCCGCGGTCGGGGTTCTGCACCATCCAGAGCGTGGCGGCGACCACCGAGATGGCCACCTGCATGGTGGTGGCGTTCTGGTGCGGGACGAGCCGACGCGACTCCTCGATGGAGAGGTCGCTGCCCACCCACCAGGAGTTGTATGGGTGCCCCATGATCAGGGCGCCCAGGATGTCGGAGCCGCTGGTGATCTCGTCGTTCAGGATCCGGAGGTTGGGCTGCAACTCGTAGTCGTAGCCGCGCAGCTCGTTCAGCGACGCGATGGCCGAGTCGCTCGGGCAGTAGGCGTAGTGGACGGTGGGGCGGTAGACCGCCTCGCCGCCCTCCCACACGGTGAGCTTGTCGCTGATCGAGAACGCCTCGCCGTGCCGCACCACCATCCCGTGGATGCAGTAGTTGGGCACCCAGGAGACCACCCAGGTGTTCATGCCCATGCGGGCCAGGCAGATCTGGTTCTTGGGGCCGCTCCGGTGCTCGATGGCGTAGGGTGGCAGCTCCTTCTCGTGGGTGCCCCAGCCCATCTCGGCGGTGGTGGTGCCCTCCTCGCGGAAGCCCTCGATGCTCCAGGTGTTCACGAACTCGTCCACCCGCTTGGGGACGTCCGTGATCTGGGTGTCCCGCTCCGAGCAGTGGATGACCTTCACGCCCAGCTTGCGGGAGAGGAGGTTCCAGGCCTGGTCCTTCATGAGCTGCTGGATCTCCTCGGCGTCCCGACCCTTGGCCTTGCCGTCCTTGAGCATCTTCTTGCCGATGTCGAGGAGCCCCTGCTTGGTGAAGTGGGAGATGAGGCCGGGGTTGGCGCCGTGCTCGAGCACCGCGGTGGGACCCTTCTCCTGCCAGCCGGCGATCATCCGGCGCAGGTTCATGTGGCGCCAGTAGAGCGTGCGCTCGGTGGGGTGCTTGTTGGCGGCCCCCTCGTAGGGGTCCCAGACCTCGACCGAGGTGTTCACGTAGAGGACGCCGTGGTCGTGGCACCACTGGAGGATCTCGCAGGCGTCGATGTTCCAGGCCAGGTCGATGACCACGTCGCCCTCGCCGACGTGCTTGCCGAGCACCGAGGCCATGTTGGCCCGGGTGATCTTCTTCTGCACGAACTGGACGCCCTTCCGCGTCCACTGGGCGAGCGCCTCGCGCCGGTCCTCGAAGTCCATCACCGTGACGTTCTTCGGGCTCACCTTCATGTGCTTGAAGAGGATGGGCAGGGTGCACTGGGCCACCGCGCCGTAACCGACGAACAGGATCCGCTTGCCGAACTCGACCATTTGGACGCCACCTCGAGATGGGGGATGACACGCCGCGCGGGCCTCTGCTCGCGCCGGGCGCTTTTACCGCAGATCGCCGGCTTCGGGTACCCACCTTTCTGCGGGCCGGGGCGCCCTACGAGGGGAGGGGATCGCCGCAGCGCTTGCAGTGGCGGGCGTCGGCGTCGTGCAGGGAGAGCCCGCAGCGGCCGCACCCCCGTCCGGGCGCCGGCGGCCCCGCGGTGCGCCCCAGCTCCACGGTGACGATGCCGGTGGGCACGGCGATGATGCCGTAGCCCAGGATCATCACCGCCGAGGCCAGCACCTGCCCCAGCACGGTGTGCGGGGTCACGTCCCCGTACCCCACGGTGGTCAGGGTGACGATGGCCCAGTACACGGATAGTGGAATGCTGGTGAAGCCGTTCTGCGGGCCCTCCACCAGGTACATGGCCGAGCCGAGCACCAGCACCAGGGTCACCACCACGGCCAGGAAGACGGTGATCTTCTGGCGGCTGCGGGAGAGGGCCTGCCCCAGGTGGCTGGCCTCGGAGGTGTACTGGCCGAGCTTGAGCACCCGGAAGATGCGCAGGAGCCGCAGCGCGCGCACGGTGAGGAGCGCCTGGGCCCCGCCGAAGAGGACGCTCGCGTAGGTGGGGAGGATGGAGAGGAGGTCCACGACGCCGAAGAAGCTGCGCGCGTAGCGGAGCGGCCGGGGCGCGCACCAGAGCCGGACCGCGTACTCGAGCGTGAAGAGGAGGGTGAAGAACCACTCGGCCCGGCGCAGCGCCACGCCCCAACCGTCGTGCAGGTCGGCGACCGTCTCCAGCATGACCACGAGGACGCTGGCCAGGATGGCGACGATGAGCAGGACGTCGAAGAGCCTCCCGGCGAAGGTGTCGTGGCCGAAGATGATCTCGGCGGCGCGCGCGCGGAGGGGGCGGTCGGTCCTGTGGCGATCCGGCATCCCGGGGAGCCTACACGGGACGCGGCGCGCCCATGCAAGCGGACAATGAGCCCCCCCGCTTCGCTCCTGATTTGCCTGGTGTCTGTTACCATTCCAACCCTCCGCTCGGTCGGTGCCGAACAGGGGAGGGACGGGATGTCCGCCAGATGGAAGAGGGTCAGCAACCTTGCGGCGAGGTGCGCAATCATTGGCTTGCTGTCGGTTCCTGCCCCGGTGCGTGCCGCCGCGAAGCGGGTGGCGGTGCTGGAATTCCAGGCTGCCTGGTCGGGCGAATGCAGCGGGACCAAGGTCCGCGGCGACGCAGCCGAGCGGTGCGAGTTGCTCGGGCTCCTGACCGATGAGGCCCGTACGGGTGCGCTTGACGTTCTGAGGACCCCTGCCTTCCTGGTGATGACGCGGGAGAACACGGCCCTCTTGCTGAGGGAGATGGGAAGCAAGCAGGCCTGCACCGAGGGCGAGTGCGAAGTGGAAACGGCCAAGTTGATCGGGGCCAACCTCGTGATCTCGGGCCAGGTATCCGCTGTCGAAGGGCAGTGGCTCGCGTCGGTGAGGCTGCACGACGTGGATACCGCCGCGCTGCTCGGTACGGCGAAGGCGCGAGGCCGGGCCAAGCTGGACGTGCTGGACGGGCTGAGGCGAGAGGTGGAGTTGATGGTGCGAAAAGCCGCCGACTCCTCGATCTCTGCGGGCCGAGCGACGTCCGGGGCACCCGCGATGAGCGAGGGGAAGTTCGGTGAGACGGCACCTGCGCTGGGCTTCGCGCCCGACGCGGAGTCAGTTGTCGTGGGCTTTGACTCCGAGCCGGCCGGGGCAAGCGTTCGGCTCGACGGGCACCTGCTCTGCGACGCGGCGCCATGTCGGAAGAAGGTGGTGGCCGGGAGCCACGAGGCGACCTTCGAGAAGGAACGGTACGACCAGGCTACCCGTGTCTTCACGGCGACCAAGGGTGCGGCGGTCAAGGGGACCCTGGCACCCAGGTTCGGATGGCTCTCGGTGGAGACTGCGCCCGCGGGTCTGACGGTCACCATCGACGGCGCAGATGCCGGAAGGAGCCCGGTGGCGTCGATGGAGGTGGATCAGGGCCCCGTCGAGGTGGCCGTCACGGACCCCTGCTACCTCAAGGTGGGAGAACGCCTGGTGATGAAGGCCGGGGAGCGGCGTGTCGTGAAGATCCAGGCGAAAGCTCGGATGGCGGGGCTGAAAGTGGAGGCGGAGGACGAGAAGGCGAATGCGGTGGAGGGGGTGGTGAAGGTGGACGGGGAGGAAGTCGGGGCCATCGGAACAACCCTGACGGTGCCGCTCTGCTCGAGGGCAGCGGCGCTGACGCATGGAACGGCCACATGGGAGCAGGTGTTGACTCTGAAGGAAGGCCGGCTCACGGAGATCCGCGCGACCCTGCGCGAAACCAGGCCCTTCGCTGCACCGAGGGGGGACCCGGCCAGAGAGCCAGCACGGAAGGGGGGCACTCGCACGTCTTCAGGCGCGTTTCGGATTGGCGTGGTCACCTTTCTCTCCGGCGCAGCAGCCAGCGACTTTGGCGTCCCGGCCCGCAACGGCGCCGAGGTGCTGGCCGAGGCCCTGAACGGCGGCAAGGCCCCGGCGCCCTACGCCAAGGCCGGCATCGGCGGCCGGCAGATCGAGCTGGTCTTCCTCGACGAGGCCGGCGGCACCACCAAGCAGGTCAGCGAGTTCCGCGACCTGGTGCAGCGCCAGAAGGTGGACGCGGTCATCGGCTACATCTCCTCCGGCGACTGCCTGGCCGTCGCCCCGGTGGCCGAGGAGCTGAAGGCGCTCACCATCTTCTTCGACTGCGGCACGCCGCGCATCTTCGAGGACGGCTCCTACAAGTACGTCTTCCGCACCTCCAGCCACGCCGCCATGGACAACGTGGCCGCCGCCCTCTACGTCACCGAGATGATGCCCAAGGCCAAGAAGATCGCCGGCATCAACCAGAACTACGCCTGGGGCCAGGACTCCTGGAACGACTTCGAGGCCTCGATGAAGGTGCTCCGGCCCGGCGTCGAGGTGACCACCTCCCAGATGCCCAAGCTGCTCGCCGGACAGTACGGCGCCGAGATCTCCGCCCTCATGGCCGGCAGCCCCGACGTCATCCACTCCAGCTTCTGGGGCGGCGAGATGGCGAGCCACGAGCTGGGCGGCCAGATCCCCGACGGCACCATGATCGGCGCCCGCGGCCCGCACGGCGCCTACGCCCCGGACAACGAGCTGAACCGCTTCTACCGGTCCACCTATCAGGCCCGCTTCGTCCTCTCCCCCAACTACCCCGCTTACCACATGGCCCAGTCCATCCTGGGACTCAAGGCGGCCTACGAGAGGGCCCAGGGGGCTGGCGCGGCCGCGCCCACCCAGGACCAGATCATCGCCGCCTTCGAGGGGCTCACCTTCGAGACCCCCAGCGGCACCATCAAGATGACGCTGGGCAAGGGGCACCAGGCCATCGAGGAGACGGTCTACGGCCAGGCCAAGATGGTGAAGGGCAAGCTCGCCTTGGTGAACGTGAAGCGCTACCCGGCCGACAAGGTGAACCCGCCCGAGGGCGTGAAGAGCATCGACTGGATCAAGGCGGGATTCCAGGCCCCGAAGTAGTCCTCTCACCTTCCGGGTCACCCGCCGCGGCGGAGTCACCATAGCCGAAAGGACGAAAACCCATGGCCATCGAATCCCTGAACCCGACCACCGGAGAGGTCCTCCGCACCTTCCCCGAGATGGGCAAGGACGAGGTCGATCGGATCCTCGACGCCGCCGCCAAGGCGCAGAGGGCCTGGGCGCGCATGCCCATCGCCGAGCGGGCCGTCCCCATGCGCAAGGTCGCGGCCCTGCTCCGCGAGCGGGCCCCCGAGCTGGGCCGGCTCGCCGCCATCGAGATGGGAAAGCCCCTGAAGGACGGCGCAGCCGAGGCCACCAAGTGCGCCTGGGTCTGCGAGTACTACGCCGAGAACGCCGAGGCCTTCCTGGCCCCCCGTCCCGAGACCAGCGACGGGAGCCAGGCCTACGTCCGCTTCGACCCCATCGGCGTGATCCTGGCGGTGATGCCCTGGAACTTCCCGTACTGGCAGGTGTTCCGGTTCATCGCCCCGCACCTCATGGCCGGCAACGGGGGGCTGCTCAAGCACGCCTCCAACGTGCCCCAGTGCGCGCTGGCCATCGAGAAGCTGATGCACGACGCCGGCTTCCCGCCCGACCTCTTCCGCACGCTGCTCGTGGGCTCGAAGCCGGTCCGCGGCATCATCCTCGATCCGCGCATCGCCGCCGCCACGATCACTGGCAGTGAACCAGCCGGCCGGGCGGTGGCGGCCGCCTCGGGCGAGGCGCTCAAGCCCTCGGTCATGGAGCTGGGCGGATCCGACCCGTTCATCGTGCTGGCCGACGCCGACCTCGACCAGGCCGCCAAGGTGGGCGCGCTGGCCCGCACCATCAACGCCGGGCAGAGCTGCATCTGCGCCAAGCGCTTCATCGTCGAGGGGCCGGTCTACGACGCCTTCCTCGAGAGGTTCACCGCCGCCATGAAGGCGGTCAAGGTGGGCGACCCGATGCAGCCGGGCACCGACATCGGGCCGCAGGCCCGCACCGACCTGCGCGACGAGATGCACGAGCTGGTGAAGCAGGCCATCGCCGAGGGAGCGCGCCCGGCCATGGGCTGCACCATCCCGGCCGGCCCGGGCGCCTTCTACCCGGTCTCCATCCTGGCCGACGTGAAGACCAGCAACGTCGCGGCGAAGGAGGAGCTCTTCGGCCCGGTGGCGGTGGTGATCCGCGCCGACTCCCCCGATCACGCGGTGGAGATCGCCAACGACTCGCGGTTCGGCCTGGGCGCCTCGCTGTGGACCAGGGACCCGGCCAAGATCGAGCGGCTGGTGCCGCGCATCGAGGCCGGGGCGGTCTTCGTGAACGGGCTGGTGAAGAGCGACCCGCGCCTGCCCTTCGGCGGCGTGAAGACGTCGGGCTACGGCCGCGAGCTGGGGCTCGAGGGGATCCGGGCCTTCGTCAACGTGAAGACGGTCTGGGTGAAGTAGCGGTCCGGGGCCGCTCAGGCGGAGCCGTCAGGGCGAAGGGGGGACGGCGACCACCGTCCGGGCCACGCCCGAGCCGGCGGCCGATACCGGCAGTGAACCGAGGACCTCGCCGGTGCCGCCCGGGTAGGGCCAGTCGGGCGGGGAGGTCCCGGGCGTGCCGGGGAGGCGCCACCAGCCGAAGAGCGGTCCGGAGATGGCCGGACCGGCTCCGGGCGCGGAGAGCGTGCCGAGGTCGGTTCGGGCCCCGTTCGACCAGATGGCGGGCACGGCCAGCCTGCGCGAAGGGCTGGACGGGTCGCCGGCGAGGCTCTCACCGGACACGTAGGCGCCCTCGAGGTGGATGGCGATGGCCTCGCCCGCGCCGATGGGATTCGACGGGTCGGCCGCGGGGAGGATGTCCAGGATGGACCCGGCCCAGATGGCGGGCTGCGGCGGCCCGCCCGTGGAGGTCGGGCGGACCCAGCCGCTCGAGTAGGGGACGAGCTCGACCATTGAGAGGCCGGTGGGCGAGGCCCACGGAGCCGCCCCGAACTCCAGCCCGAACCACAGGCCAGGCGCGTCGTCCTTCCAGACCACCGGCTTCGGCGCGCCGGCGGCGCCCTGGACGGCGGCCGCCGACCAGACCGTGTCCCCTTCGATCACCATCGAGACCCAGGGGCCGAAGCTCGCCTCGCCGGGCTCGGTCGGCAGGGGGAGGAAACTCCAGGTGGACACGGCGAAGGTGAGGTCGAAGAGCCAGACGATCCCGGAGTAGGCGGGCGGAGAGCTCCCCGTGCGGTGGACGACGCCGGCGGCGAGCACGTACTGGTCCGTCACCGCGATGCTGGTCACCATCCCCGCGTCGTGGTCCGGGGGCAGCAGGGCCGTCCGGTCCCAGGCGGCCAGCACGCCGTCCCTCCAGAACGTGGGGAGAGGGGAGGTCGTCCCCGTCGCACCCCCGACGTACCGGTGAAGGATCGCGATCCGCTCCGGTCCGAGGCGGGACGCGACCGCGAGCGCCGTGCCCTGGGTGGCCCCCGCCGGCAGTGGGAGCGCCTGGACCGTGCGCCCGGGCCAGGCGACGGGGAGCATGGACGGAACGCCTCCCGCGCAGGTCACCGAGATTCCCACCGCGAGGGGCTTGCTCGCCTCGGCCACCAGCCCCTGGACCGAGCCCGACGCGGAGCAGTCGCCGCCGTCGAGGAGCGGGAGGGGCGTGGGCGTGGTGTTCCCCCACCACAGGACCGGCAGGGGGTGATCGCCCGCGACGGCCGGGGACCAGGACCACCCGCCCGCGCCCAGGAGCGGCGGCTGGGGGCTGTTTCCCGAGCAGGCGCCGGCGACCAGCAGGGTCGCGGCGAGGGAAGCGAGGAGGGCGACCGGGATCCGCATCCCGGCAGCATAGCGCCATCAGCCCGGCGCGGGGAGCGTTCGCGGACGCGGCTGCGTTCGCGGCACGCGGACCAGGAACTCCGTCCCCTGCCCGACCGCGCTCGTCACGTTGAGGGTTCCGCCCAGGCTCTGGACCACCCGCCGCGTGATGGTGAGGCCGAGCCCCACGCCCTTCCCCGGCCCCTTCGTGGAGAAGAAGGGGGTGAAGAGCTTCTGGACCACCTCCGGGGGGATCCCCGGCCCGTTGTCCTTCACCGAGACGACCAGCTCGCCGTCCTCGACGCGCCCCCGCACCCGGACCCTCCCGGTCTCCTCGGGCACCGCCTCGATGGCGTTCTGGACCAGGTTGGAGAGGACCTGGCCGAACTCCTCGGGCACGCACTCGAGGGAGCCGTCCCCCTCCAGGTCGAGGTCCACATTCACGTGGCGCCCGGTGGCCGGGAGCACGATTCCCACCACGGCGTGGGCCGCCGCCCAGGCGTCGTGCGGCACCATCTCCCGCTTGTAGCCGGCCCGCCCGTAGCGGCTCATCAGCTCGACGGTCGAGCCGATGCGCTTCACGCCGGAGTCGGCCACGCCGAGCAGCTCCCGGAGCCGCGCAGCCAGCTTCTCCACCTGGGCCTGCCCCGCATCGTCGAGCGGCCGCTCCCGCGCCTCACCGCACAGCCCCAGCACCTTCTCGGCGTCGAGCCGGACCCGCCCCAGCGCGTTCTTGAGGTAGTTGAGCGGGTTGTTGATCTCGTGGGCCAGTCCGGCCGCCACCATCTCGAGCGACTCCATGCGCTGGGTCAGCACCAGGTCGGCGGTCTGCTCCTTCGCCTTGACCAGCTCGCGCGCCGCGGTGAGCAGCTCCTTGGGCGAGAAGGGCTTGGTGAGGTAGGCGCTGACCCCCGTCTCGAGCCCCTTCACCCGGTCGTCGAGCTCACCCCGCGCCGAGAGCATGATGATGGGGATGTGGCGGGTGGACGGCTCCTCGCGGAGCCTGCGGGTGAGAGCCAGGCCGTCGATGCCCGGCATCATGAGGTCGGTGACCACCAGGTTCGGGCGCTCGCGGAGGACGAGGTCGAGCCCCTTCATCCCGTCCGGGGCCGTCAGCACCTTGAACTGGCGCCGCAGCGACATGTGCACGAGTTGGATGATGTGGGGGTGGTCCTCGACCACCACCGCCGTGTACGGGCGGGCCTCCTCGTCGATGTCCCGCTCGACGACGCGCCGCTCGGTGGCCTCCTCGATGTCGAGCAGCCGGAACTCGGAGCGGGACGCGAGCTGCACCGCCCAGTCGAGGCCGGGTTCTCCCGGGGCCGCCTCCCCGGCGGCGGCCCGCGGCTCGGCGAGGGCCTCGGGGCGAAAGTGGGCGCGCCCCTTCGGGAGCTGGACGGTGAAGCGGGCGCCCGATCGGCCGTCGCTCTCGGCGCGGATGGAACCGCCGTGGAGCATCACCAGCTCGCGGGCCAGGGCGAGCCCGATCCCCGTGCCGCCGTGGGCACGCCGGTCGGCCATGTCCACCTGGTAGAAGCGCTCGAAGATCTGCTCGGCCCGGTCGGGAGGGAAGCCCGGACCGTCGTCGGTGACCACCACCTCGACGTCGTCGAACTGGTCGCGCAGCTCCACCGTGACGTGTCCGTTCACGGGGGTGAACTTGATGGCGTTGGAGAGCAGGTTGACGAAGACCCGCTCCAGCCGCTCCGCGTCGCACCAGATGGTGCAGGGCCGGTTCCCACTCGAGAAGGAGAGGGTGATCAGCTTGCGGTGCGCCAGCACCTCGGTCTGCTCGACGAGGCCGCGCAGCTGCGCGACCAGGTCCTGCTCCTTCACGTCGATGCGCAGCCGGCTCTCCTCGAGCCGGGAGAGGTCGAGCAGGTCGTTGATGAGCTTCAGGAGCTTGAGCGCGCTCCGGTACATGGTGGAGAGCGAGCTGCGCTGGGGGTCGCTGAAGGCCCCCATCTCCCCCTGCATCATCAGCTCGAGCGGGGTCAGCACCATGGCGAGCGGCGTGCGCAGCTCGTGGGTCATGTTGGCGAAGAAGCGCGACTTGAACTCGTCGAGCTGCTGCAGCTTGGTGTGGGCCCGCTCCAGGTTGTGGGACGTGACCTCGAGCCGGAGCCGCTGCTCGTGCTGCTCGCGCAGCGTGGAGAACTGCAGCACCTGGGCGACGCCGGCGATGAGGGCGGTGGCGGAGAGGAAGGTCAGGTTGGAGGCGGCGACGTGGAGATCCCCCCCGGCCCCGAGGGCGAGGTTGACCGCCGGGAACGAGACCACCAGGCCGAGGAGCGTCACCGCCACCAGCACGGGCGGCCAGACGAAGAGCAGGCCGGCCGCCAGCACCACCAGGATGAGCCCGGCGTAGTAGGGCGACGCCAGGCCGCCCATGTAGGCCGTCATCATGCTGATCCCCGCGCCCGCCAGCCAGCCGCAGAGCACGGCCACCGCGTCCACCCAGGGGTCGAAGCGCGGGCTCCGCATCAGGATCAGGAGGACCAGGGCGAGCAGGCCGATGGCGGCGCGCGTGCCCCAGATCCAGGGCAGGGCCGAGGGCGGGGCGAGCGCCCAGTCGAGCAGGCCGAAGGCCGGGTAGAGCGTGACCATGAAGAACAGCCCGACCCGCAGGCCGCGGCGGTTGCGCCCGAGCCGCCACGCGGCCCAGCTCTTCGCGATCTCGCCGTCGGAGGTGGTCATCTACCCGCGGACGAGCTCGAAGAACGGGTTGATCCCGCTCTCCTCCTCGAGGATGCGGACCCTCGCGCCCGGGACCGCGGCGCGAGCGATGTCCATGAGCTCCTCCCGGGTCCGGTAGATGAGCGCCCAGTCGAGGTGGACCTGCAGGAGCATGCGGGCCGGGTTGTCCACCATGTTGGCGACGAGGAGTTGCCCCCCGGGCGCGGTGGCGCCCGCCAGGTGGCGGGTGAGCACCGTGCCGGTGCGCTGCTGGAGGTAGTCGAGCAGGCCGGCGGAGTAGACCAGGTCGAACTTCCCGAAGGGGGCGAAGAGCGAGCCGTCGCGCAGGAGCCGCTTGATGGAGTCGTGCAGGAAGAGGAGCCGGACGCGCCCCTGGAACCGCGCCTCCACCGTCGGCGTGAGCCTGCGGAAGGCGTGGGCCAGCGCGTTCTTGTCCTGCTCGAAGAGCACCACCTCGAGCGGCACCGGGAGGTCGTCCACCTCCTGGAAGAGCTCGTGCAGCTCCTGGGCCGGCCCGGCTCCGATGGAGAGCACCCGCACCGGCCCCGTGGACCCGGCCCGACGGGAGAGGAGCGCCTTCAGCTGCCGCTTGACCAGGTCCTTGCGGAAGCGGACCGCCTTGGAGCAGAGCGCCTCGGAGAATCCCAGGCCGACCGAGCGGGCGAAGAGCGTCGAGCCCTCGTAGAAGCGCTCGTAGATGGCGTTCATCACCTCGTAGTCACCCGGGTAGCCGAATGGCTTCTCGTAGGCGCGCCGGAGTCCGGGGGACTCCATGAGGAACTCCTGGAGGTTTCGCATCGCCCACAGGCGGGCCTGCTCGTTTCGGTGGCCGCCGGGGAGGGTGCGGATCTCCGCGTCGATGGCCTCGGTGAGCCGCACGAACTCCGGGACGAAGCCCGCCCGGAGCGACCGCTCCAGGGCGGCCAGGACCGGGCTCTGCGGTCCGTGAAGGGCGTGCCAGGGAAGCTGCCGCTCGAGCGCGTCGAGCTGCTGCCGGCCGTCCTCGAGGAGCATGCGGAGCTCGGCGACGCGGGCCTGGAAGCGCTCCCCGGAGGGGACGCCCCAGGGCCTGTCCTGGACGCGGCTGCCTCCGGCGCCCGCCGCCCAGGCGCGCACCGTGCGAAGGGAGAGCACCTCCTCCACGTCGAGGAGGAAGTTGTCGAAGGAGAGCCCGACCAAGGTGGCGCCGTCCGCCTCGCGGACCGACCCGATCCGGACCTGGCCGTCGAAGGGCTGGTGGGCGTCGAAGCGGAGCACGGCCGGGACCAGCCGTCCCTTGCGGGCGGGGAGCCCGTGCGGCCAGGCCACCGCCACGCCGTTCTGGCTCACGTCGAGGACGGCGCACTCGCGCCGGATTCCGTCCACGGTCACCGTGACGGCGCCGCGCAGGGGCGCGAGGTCGGCGGCGGAGTGGCGGTGGGGCCGGAAGAAGACGGCGCGCCCCTCCGCCCCCTCCATCTCCTCGTAGCGATGGGGACGGGGCCCGAGCGGCAGGGGCGAGGAGGGGCCATCCTCGGGGGACTCGAGAAGCTTGATGCGGGTCGTCTTTTCCATGGTGTCGGTCGAGATGTCTCAGGATGGAAGGCGAAGTTCGAAGCGGGCGCCGCCGCCGGGCAGATCGACCAGGCGGATGGAGCCCCCGTGGGATTCGACGATGAGGCGCGCCATGTAGAGCCCCATCCCCAGGCCGGGCGAGCCCTTGCCCGAGGCGAAGGGCTGGAAGAGGCGGGGCCGGAGCTCGGTCTCGACGCCTGGTCCGTCGTCCTCCACGGACAGCTCCACGCCGCCGTCGGCGGGTCGGGCGGCGATGCGCACGGTGGAATCCTTGCCGGTGGCCTGGACCGCGTTCTGGATCAGGTTGACGAGCGCCTGCGACAGCTTGAGCCGATCGGCCTGGAGGGGAGGGAGATCCGGGGCGACGTCCACGACGAGGCGCCGCAGGCGGAAGTGCAGGTCCATCCGGGAGATGGTCACGGCGTCCCGCACCACGTCGGCCGGGTCGGCCGGGGCGCGCGCGATCTCCAGCTTCCCGGCGTGGGCGAAGTCCTGGAGCGTCTTGAGGGTGGAGAGGATCTTCTCGACGTGCGCGAGCCCCAGGGTGAAGGTCTCGCGCAGTTCGGGGGAGGCCGCGTGCTGGGAGAGCTGGTACTCGGCCTCGCGCAGGCTGGTCACCATGTTGCGCAGGTCGTGGGTGACGCCGGAGGCCAGCTTGCCCACGGTGCCGATCCGCTCCAGGTGGAGGAGGGCCTGCTGCTGCCGCTTCACCTCCTCGAAGGAGGCGCGGAGCATCTCGCCCCGCTCGGAGAGGAGGGAGACCAGCCGCTCGATGATGCGCCGCTGCGAGACCAGGTTGCTCGCCTGCTGGATGGCCTCGAGGATGTCGGCCGGCTCCCAGGGCTTGCGCAGGAACCGGAAGGCCGCGGCCCGGTTGATGGCCGCCTCCAGGGCGTCCATGTCGGCGTAGCCGGTCAGCACGATGCCGGCCACGTCCGGGCGAAGGCGCCGGAGCTTCTCGAGCAGGTCCACCCCGGTCATCCCCGGCATGCGGTGGTCGGTCACCACCACGTCGAGGGGCGTCTTCTCCGCGATGGCGAGCGCCTCCTCGCCCGAGGCTGCGGTGTGGACCTGCCAGCGCTCCTCGTCGTCGAGGAAGCCGCGCAGGACGACCAGGTTGTTGGGCTCGTCGTCCACCAGCAGGAGGCCGCCATTCAGCTGGTTGCCCACGCCGAATCGCGCCACGAGCGTGGCGATCTCCCGTTCGTTGATCACGATCCCCTTGGGTCAGCCTGCCGAGATGAAGAGTCAGGTGGAGTATAGGCGACCCGCCCCGGGTGGATATTTATTGACCCGACCGGGCGATATCGGAAAGCCCGTCCCCAAGCACTTTCCGATGGTCCAGCTTCGGACTGGTCATGGCCCGAGAGGGAAGAAGTGGATCACCAGGTAGAAGAGGGAGAGTGCGACCGCCAGGGTCAGAGCAATCTTCACGTTGTTTTTCATCACACCCCCGAACGGGCACAGTAGTCCATCCCCGGAGAGTGCCTACGCCCCTGCGAGGTGTCGAGAATCCCAGCGGGTCGTGGAGAATCGTGACAAGGGCGCCCGGGCGCTTGATCTCGCCCGGATCACGGCAGGTTGACACCGATCCAGGCGGGATTTCGCGTCGGGATCCTCACCGACCAAATTCTCAACACTCCGAGGGGCGCCCGCCGGAGGACGTTCCAACCATACGTCAGGAGGGCACTTTTCCCCGGGGGCGTCTCGACGTCGGATCTGGCCCACCTGTTGCGAAAGCACTCATCAGACGAAGCAAGGTCCACCGGAAGCAAACCGAACCACCCAGCAGGAGTACGCCATGATCGCCGCCACCGCCTTCGCAGTCGTCGGACTCGTCGTCATCGCCTTCCTCAACCGCATCCCGTAACACCACCCGCCGCCGCCACGACAGGGTCCGCCATGCACGGAAACGAATTCCTCACCGGATACTCCGCAAAGCTGGTCGAGTACGGACTGGCCGTCGCCTACCTCATCCTCTTCGTCGGTTTCTGGCGCTTCATCCACGGCGGGAAGGAAGCCGCGAAGGCGGTGGTCGCGAAGGCGGCCGAGCTGCCGCGCGCCGTCACCGCCGGGTGGTTCGAGGTCCCGGCCGACGTGGCGCTGCACCCGGGGCACACCTGGGCGCGCATGGAGGATGACGGCACCGTCGCGGTCGGGCTCGACGACCTCGGACACCGGATGATCGGCGCCGTGGACGGGATCGAGTTGCCCAGGACCGGCAGCATGGTGGAGCAGGGCGCGGCTGCCGTGAGGCTCGAGGCCGGCGGCAAGCGCGTGGGGCTGCTCTCCCCGGTGGACGGCGAGGTGGTGGCAGCGAACCCGGTCATGGCGCGCGACGGCTCGGCGCCGTACGGCGACGGCTGGCTCTTCAAGGTGCGCCCCACCCGCTGGGCCAAGAACGCCGCCCAGCTGCTCACCGGCGAAGCGGCGAAGGAGTGGGTGGAGGAGCAGGGGCGAAAGCTCACCATGCGGCTCGCGCCGGAGATGGCGCTCGCCCCGGCGATGCACGACGGCGGCGCGCCGGTCCACGGCATGGCCCGCGAGCTGGACGCCGAGCACTGGGACGAGATCGCACGGGAGTTCTTCAGGACGCAGGAGTGAGGAGACCGCCATGACCGCCATCATCGACACCCTGACCACCGTTGGAGTCTTCCTGGCCGGTCTGGCCACCCGCCTCGGACTCGTGGTCGTCATCGCCCTCGTGCTGCTGGCGCCCGTGATGCTCGCCCTGGGCGCCGGGAAGGTCTTCGGCGCGGTGCGGATGTGGATGCAGGGGTACCGCTCGGCGGGCAACCTGCGCTTCCGCGGCGGGCTCGCCTACTCCCCGGGCCACACCTGGGTGAAGTCGGAGGGCGGCTCCCTCAAGGTCGGGCTCGACGACCTGGCCCAGCGCATCCTCCCCTGGACGGTGGCGGTGGAGATGCCCCGGACCGGGCAGATGGTGATGGAAGGGGAGCCGGTGGCGACGCTCTCCTGCGGCGACCGCGAGGTGCAGGTGGCGGCGCCTGCCTCCGGGCGCATCGTGGCGGTGAACCAGGAGGTGCTGCGGGAGCCCACCCTGGCCAAGAGCGAGAACTACGGGAACGGGTGGCTCTTCGCCATCGAGCCGATCGGCCTGGAGTGGAAGACCCTCCCGGCTGGAGAGCGGGCCCGCAGCTGGCTGCGCGCGGAGGGGGAGCGTCTGACCCACTTCTACGAGGAGCAGCTGGGCATGGCGGCCGCGGACGGCGGCGAGCTCGTCGGTTCGCCGGACACGCTCCTCACCGACGCGCAGTGGAAGGCCCTCTCGCGGAGCTTCCTCCGGACCTGACGGCAGTCGAGGTGAAATGACCGGGATCATGGGCGGCCTCTGCCGGGAACGGTAGAGGTCGCTGCATGCCCACCACCCAGGAGAACCTCGCCGTCGCGTTCGCCGGCGAGAGCCAGGCCAACCGCAAGTACCTCGCCTTCGCGCAGGCCGCCGAGAAGGAGGGCTACGGGCAGATCGCCAGGCTCTTCCGCGCCGCGGCCGACGCCGAGACCATCCACGCCCACGCCCACCTGCGCAACATGGGCGGCGTGGGGACCACGCTCGAAAATCTCAAGGCCGCAGTGGCCGGCGAGACCTACGAGTACACCGAGATGTACCCGCCCATGGTGGAGCAGGCCAAGGCCGAGGGGCACCGGGCCAGGACCATGCTCGGGTTCGCCAACGAGGCGGAGAAGGTTCACGCCCGGCTCTTCGGCGAGGCGCTCGCGGCGCTCGAGTCCGGCAAGGACCTCTCGAAGATGGACGTCTACCTCTGCCCGGCCTGCGGCGACGTCGAGTTCGGGGAGCCGCCGGAGAAGTGCCCCATCTGCGGGGCGCCGAGGAGCAAGTACGTGAAGGTCGGGTAGCCGGCCTCCCGCACCCGACTCTCCCGCGCTCAGCCGCGCGACAGGTCCTTCACCATGCTCGCGGCCACCTCGCGGAGGCCGGTCGCGAGCATGGCCGCGCCCTTGCCGGTCGAGAGGGTGTCCCGCATCGACTCGGGCGCCATCCCGATGGCGAGGTTCAGCCAGATCATCACCGCCGAGACCGCCGGCGTGGAGGCGGCCGGCTTGACCCTCGAACGGCGCGTCTGGAGCCGCTTCGAGATGCGGTCGATCTGGGCCTCCGAGTCGGTGCGGGGCCCCCGCGTGTCCTCCAGGGCGGCGGCGAGCGCCGCGTGGAGCCCGGCCAGGATCTCCGGGTTCTGGAGGGCGCGCCCGAGCCGCTCGACGGCGATCTCCTCGTCCACGGCGAGCGAGTCGGCGTAGGTGGGGGCGAGCAGCCAGGCCAGCTCGTTGCGGGGGAAGACGTGCGGGATGCGGCGTGCGGTGTCGGTCACCGCCGGAGGATAGCGCGCCTGCGCTAGGATGTCGGTCCCATGACCGTGCCCAGCCTCCCCCTCTGGATCGGTGGCAAGGAAGTCCCCTCGAAGAGCGGCCGCAGCGGCGAGGTCTTCGACCCGGCCACCGGCCAGGTGACCCGGCGGGCCCCCTTCGCGAGCGCCGCCGAGGTCGGCCAGGCGGTGGCGGCCGCACGGGCGGCGCTGCCCGGCTGGCGCGACACCCCGCCGCTCCGGCGCGCCCGGATCCTGGCGCGCTTCCGCGAGCTGCTCGAGGCCAGCCGGGACGAGCTGGCCCGCCTGGTGACCCAGGAGCACGGCAAGACGCTCCCCGACGCGGCCGGATCGGTCCAGCGCGGCATCGAGGTGGTGGAGTTCGCGAGCGGCGCGCCCCACCTCCTCAAGGGGGAGTGGGCCGAGGACGTCGCGCGAGGGGTCGATTCACACTCCGTGCTGCAGCCGGTGGGCGTCTGCGCCGGCATCACCCCCTTCAACTTCCCGGCCATGGTTCCCCTCTGGATGTTCCCGGTGGCCATCGCCTGCGGCAACACCTTCGTGCTGAAGCCCTCGGAGAAGGTCCCCTCCACGGCGCTCGCCATGGCCCGCATCTTCCACGAGGCCGGGCTGCCGGAGGGCGTCCTCAACGTGGTGCCGGGCGACGCGGAGGCGGTCGGCGCCCTCCTCGCCCACCCCGACGTGGACGCGGTCTCCTTCGTCGGCTCCACGCCCATCGCCAGGCACGTCTACGAGTCGGCGGCGCGCACCGGGAAGCGGGTGCAGGCGCTGGGGGGCGCCAAGAACCACGCGGTGGTCCTCCCCGACGCCGAGCTCGAGTTCACCGCCGACGCGCTCATCGGCGCGGGCTACGGGTCGGCCGGCGAGCGCTGCATGGCCATCTCGGTGGTGGTGGCGGTGGGCGACGTGGCCGGGGCGCTCGTGGCCCGGCTGCGCGAGAAGGCGGCGGCGCTCCGCGTGGGCCCGGGCACCCAGGCCGGCGTGGAGATGGGGCCGCTCGTCACCGCCGCGCACCGGGAGCGCATCGGCGGGATCATCGCCGCCGGGGTGGCGGAGGGCGCGCAGGCCGTCCTCGACGGGCGCGGGCTGCGCGTGCCGGGCGGGGAGGGGGGCTTCTTCCTCGGCCCCACGCTCCTCGATCAGGTCACCCCGGGGATGACCGTGTACCGCGAGGAGATCTTCGGCCCGGTGCTCGTGGTGGTCCGGGTGGCCACCCTCGACGAGGCCATCGCGCTCGTGAACCGGAACCCCTACGGGAACGGCACGGCCATCTTCACCGGATCCGGGAGCGCCGCCCAGCGTTTCGAGCACGAGGTGCAGGTGGGGATGGTGGGCGTCAACGTCGCCATCCCGGTGCCCATGGCCTTCTTCTCGTTCGGCGGGTGGAAGCAGTCGCTCCTCGGCGACCTCCACGTCCACGGCATGGAGGGCGTGAAGTTCTACACGCGCACCAAGGCGGTCACGAGCCGGTGGCCCTCGACCGAGGAGAGGAGCCGCATCACGCTGGCCATGCCGACCGGCGGGTAGCTCGTCTCTCAGCGCCAGCGGCGCGTTCGGGCCGCTTCCCGCACCTCGGCCACCAGGAAGGAGACGAGGAGGACGCCGACTGCACCACCGGTGAAGATGAACATGGAGGTCATGGCCAGATGGATCCATGCCGCGACCGGCGCTGTCATGGCCCGCTGTGCGGCGCGGTAGGTGGATGGCGCCATGGGGCGCCCTGGCCCCGGGACCAGGGGCCACAGGGGGGCCACCGGGGATATTGCTTTGAGTTTCTCATCACAAGCCCGACCATGGGGGCGGAGCAGCCCCCGCACGGGGGGTGCAGCACCCGGGTCCGCGATGGCTGAGTTCCTCACATCCCAGCTCGACTTCGTCTACTTCGCCTACGGGCTCGCCCTCATCCTGCTGGGCGCGGTGGCGACCTCCATCTCGCGCTCCGATCCCGACCGCCTCCCCTGGGGCTGGCTTGCGGCATTCGCCTATACCCACGGGGTCGTCGAGTGGCTCCACCTCGTCGATCTCTCGAGCGGGAACGGCCCGGTGCTGAAGTTCGTGGTGACGCTGCTCCTGCTCGGGAGCTACCTGCTGCTCTTCGAGTTCGCCCGGCGGTCCCACGCCCTGATCGCGGGATCCGGGCCGGGTCGCTGGCTCACCTGGATCGCCGGAGCGCTGCCGGTCGGCGTCGCGCTCGTCTGGGGACCCGCCAACCTCGACGCGGCGACGCGGGTCTTCCTCGCCATCCCGGCGACCTTCTGGGCGGGGGCCACGCTGGCCAGGGCCTCCCGGCGCAAGGGCAGGTCCGGGAACGAGGCCTGGGGTGCGCTGGCCTGGGCGGGATTCTGCATGGCCGCGTACGGCGTCGCGGCGGGCATCGTCCTTCCGGCCGCGCCGATCGTTCCCCCCGGCTGGCCGACCATGGACGCGTTCTTCGGGGCCACCGGTGTCCCGGTCCAGCTCCTGCGCGCCGCGGCGGTCGGCGGAGCGGCGCTCGGCGTCTGGGCCTTCGCGACCTCGCTCGACACCCAGGGTCGCGTCGTCCGCAAGCGCTGGCGGTTCTTCTGGCTCGCCGCGGCCACGCTGATCGTCGTGCTCGGGGGGGGCTGGGCCTTCACGAACGGCCTCGGGCGCCAGCACGACCAGGACCTGGCGGCCGACGCAGAGGCCGACGCCGCCCAGGTCCAGGACCACCTGGTCATGGAGATGGAGGCGACGAGCGACGCCGCCAGGACCGCGGCGAGGTTCATCGCCCGGTTCGATCTGGCCGGCGCCATCGCCCGGGGGGGATCGCCCCGGCTCGACGACGTCGTGGACGCGGTCGCAGGTCCGACCGAGGAGCACGTCGCCTACCTGCTCGACGCGACGGGAACGACCGTGGCGGCGTCCAATCGCAGGCGTCCCGAAACCTTCCTGGGGAAGAACTACGCGGCCCGTCCCTACTTCAAGGACGCGATGGCCGGAAGTTCGGGCCGGTTCGTCGGGAGGGGGCTGACGAGCGGGAAGGCGGGCTTCTACGCCAGCGAGCCGGTGCGGGAGGGCGACGGGACGGTCGTCGGAGTCGCCGTGGTGAAACATGAACTTTCCGTGAAATCGTTCGGACCGCTCGGGACCGGGACCTCCTTCCTGGTGGGCAAGGACGGGCGGGTGCTGGTGGCCGGGGCCGAGGGGCTCGAGCGCCGGCTCCTGTGGCCGGGCGCCGGCCCGGTGGAGGGATCGGCCGGTGCCGACGCGAAGCCCCTCCTCGCCCTGGAGCCGGCCGGGACCAGCTGGGTCCGCATCGACGGCGTGCGCCACGTGGCGGTGCGCATGTCCCTGCCCGCCCTCGACTGGTCGGTCGTCGCCGTCAAGAAGGAGATGCTCCGGGGGACCAACCGGCTGCTCGGCATCCTCATCACGCTCCTCCTCAGCCTGGTGATCGTGGCCTCCTTCCTGATCCTGCAGCGGCAGCTGGGCGCCGAGTCGCAGCTCGCCGAGAAGCAGAGGGAGACCGAGGGCAGGGCCCGCGAGATGGCCAGGCGCGCCGACACCGACGCGCTGACCGGGATCGCGAACCGGCAGGGCTTCAACGAGGCGATCTCCCGCGAGTTCGCGCGGGCCCGGCGCTTTCGCCACCCGCTCGCCATGGTCCTCGTGGACCTCGACCACTTCAAGCGGGTGAACGATCGGTTTGGCCACCCGGTGGGCGACCAGGTGCTCGTCGGGGCGGCGCGCATGCTCTCGACGCGGGTCCGCGAGTCGGACTTCGTGGCCCGGTGGGGCGGCGAGGAGTTCGCCGTGATCGCGTCGGTGACCGACGCCGCTGGCGCGACCCGTCTCGCCGAGAAGCTGCGTGCTCTCATGGAGGTGACCCACCTCGGGCCGGTGGACGCCATCACGGCCAGCTTCGGCGTCGCCGAGATGCGCCCGGACGACACCGTGGAGAGCATGGTCCGGCGGGCCGACGAGGCGCTCTACCAGGCGAAGACCGGGGGGCGCAACCAGGTGCGCTGCGCCGAGGCCTGGGTGGACATGGACGTGGTCGCCGCCGCGGAGGAGCAGGGGAAGGCGGGCGGCGGGAACGGCGACATGCCGGTCTACATGGACACCGGGTACGGCCCCATCGACGTCGAGCACCGGGAGCTCACCGAGGCCCTCCGTTCGTTCGTCGGGCTCCTGAAGGGCGGGGACGCCGCGGAGGTGAGCCCGGTCCTGGCCGGCCTGGTCGAGGCCGTCGCCAGCCACTTCGCGCACGAGGGCACGCTCATGCGGAGGCGCGCCTACCCGTCGCGGGCCAGGCACGAGGAGGCCCACATCCTCTTCGTGGCCGACGCCAAGCGGTTCCAGGCGGAGCTGGAACGGAATGGACTCACGTCCGGCTTCGTCCAGTGGGCGACCAGCCGGCTCCCGGAGTGGTTCCGCTACCACATCCTGGCCCACGACGTGGCCCTCGGGAAGTTCCTCCTCGGCGCAGGGGCGGAGCCCGATCGGGTGGCAAAAAAGACGGTGGAAGGAGTCGGACCATGACGAGGACGGCATCGCAGTGCCTGGGGGCGGCGGTTCGCATCGAGTGCCTGGCCCAGGAGCTCTACGCGGGGCTGGCGGTCACCTTCGGCCAGCAGCCGTACCTGCGCGAGCTCTTCGAGCGGCTCGCCGCCGAGGAGGGGCAGCACGCCATGCGCATCCGGTTGCTCGACCGGCACCACGTGAAGGCCCCCTGGCCCCAGGAGATGCTCGACCGGGTCTCGGCGGATCTCGACGGGATGGCCGAGGAGATCTCGGCGTTGCAGCGCTCGTTCCGGATTCTCCCCTCGGGCGCCGACGCACGCCCGGTGCTCCGGCGCCTGGCCGAGATGGAGGTCCGCTTCGGATCGGTCCACGCGGAGGAGCTGGCGCGGAGCGCCGACCCGGTGGTCCAGGAGCTCTTCGCCGGGCTCGCGCAGCAGGACGCCCGGCACCGGACGTTCATCGAGAACGCGCTGGGGAAGGTGGCCGCCTAGCGCCAATGCCGTTCACTTACGGCCTGCGGTGACGGGTAGCTTCCGGGGGTAGTTGCTCATCTTGATCTTCACGGCTCTGGGGAAGGCGCGTTCTGGGCGTCTTTCCGGAAGGATGAGCCGTTTGAGGTTGCGTTCGAGCGCCT
>CAIQRS010000169.1 GCA_903874275.1 uncultured Anaeromyxobacter sp. | reverse complement strand
GCGGGGCCGCGGGCGCGGGCGGGGTGAGAGGCGTCCCGGCGGCGGGCGCGGGCGCCGGGGGCGGCGCGGGCGGGGGAGGGGGAGGAGGCGGGTTGGCCTTGAGGTGCTCGGCGATGCGCACCAGGTCGATGCGGCGCAGCTCGACGAGCGGGTTCTCGCGCAGGTTGGGGATGCCGTGGAAGCCGCCGGCCTCCTGGTAGTCCTTGCGCAGCGGATGGCCGACCCAGTCGTCGGGGAGCATGACGCGGCGCAGGTCGGGGTGGCCGGTGAAGGTCACCCCGAAGAGGTCGTAGACCTCCCGCTCCAGCCAGTTGGCCGCCTTCCAGACCCCCTCGACGGTGTGGATCACTGGATTTACCCGGTCGAGCTCGACCTTGAGGACGATGCCGTGCCGGTGGGGGAAGGACTGGAGGTGGTAGACCACCTCGATGACGTTCCGCTTCGGCCAGTCGACCGCGGTCAGGTCCTGGAGGAAGTCGATCTCGACGCCCGGCGCCTTCTTCAGCCAGGCGCAGACCTCCACGATGCGGTCGCCCTTCACGACGGCGAAGGCGTCCATCTTGGGCTCGGAGAGCGGGCCGACCGCCTCGCCGAAGGCTTCCTGGAGCTTCTGGTGGATCTCGATGGTGGTCATTGGCCGTGTCCCTGGAATCTCAGGCCTGGCCGCCGGCGGAGAGCGGCGCGGGCGGGCGGCGCTTGTCCTTCCAGCGCTCCCGCATGATCAGGTCCTGGAGGCGGAGCAGCCCCTCGGTGAGGGCCTCCGGGCGGGGCGGGCAGCCGGGGACGTAGACGTCCACCGGGACCACCTTGTCCACTCCCTTGCACACCGAGTAGGCGAGCTGGAAGAGGCCGCCGCAGTTGGCGCAGGAGCCCATGGAGATGACGTACTTGGGCTCCGCCATCTGGTCGTAGAGGAGCTTCAGCCGCTCGGCCATCTTGTAGGTGAGCGTGCCGGCCACGATCATGAAGTCGGCCTGGCGGGGGGTGGCGCGGAAGACCGCACCGAACCGGTCGGCGTCGGCGCGCGGGCCGCCGAACTGCATCAGCTCGATCCCGCAGCAGGCCAGGCCGAAGAGCAGGTAGTGGAGCGAGTTGGCCCGCGCCATGTTGATGATCTTGTCGAGCTGGCTGGTGTGGGCGAAGACGACGTCGCCGCCCATCTCCGCGTCCATGGTGTCTCGGTTGGCCATGTGGATTCCTCCGGAACGGTCAGGCGGCCCTGGACGCCGGGCGCTCGTCGTCCGCGTCGGGGGCGTCGTCGACGACCGCCAGTTTCTTGACCCACTCCAGGTCGCCGTGCGCCCAGACCCACACCAGGCCCACCATGAGGATGGCGATGAAGAGGAAGAGCTCGGCGAAGGCCACCCAGGCGTACTGGGGGCCGGCGGCCACCCAGTCCTTGTAGACGACCGCCACCGGGAAGGTCAGCGCCAGGTCCACCTCGAAGATCACGAAGACCAGGGCGACCAGGTAGAAGCGGGGGTTGAAGTTGAACCAGGCGCGCCCGATGGGCTTCTCGCCGCACTCGTAGATGAGCGACTTGTCCGCGGACGGAAAGGACGGGCGGATTGCCTTGAAGCCGGCCAGCAACCCGAACGGGAGCAGCACGGCGACGGCGGCGAATGCGAGCACTGCGGCGAACTGATAGCCCATGGAAGAGACCCCGGGTGCAGAGGAGGTGGAGGGCTCCAAAGAGGGCGCGGAGTCTACAGTCCCGCGCCACGGAGTCAAGCGTCGAATCCGCACGCGGAAGCGGTGATTCCGCTTGACGAAACATGCGCATACAGGCAGTTAGGAGCACCTTGACCCCTGACCCGGTCGCCCCATGAATACTGCCCTGCAGAGCTACTTCCCGCTCGCGGTCGTCATCGTACTCGCAGTGATTCTGGGGCTCACGCTCCTGGGTCTCGCGAACATCCTCGGGCCGCGCGCGCCCAACGAGGCCAAGTCGAGCCCGTTCGAGTTCGGTTCGAGGCCGTCGGGCCTGGGACGCGACCGGTTCGACGTGAAGTTCTACCTGCTTGCGCTCCTCTTCGTGGTCTTCGACGTCGAGGCGATCTTCATGTACCCCTGGGCGGTGTCGCTCGTCGACCTGGGCTGGCCGTCCTTCGTGGTCATGGCGGTCTTCGGGGCCACGCTGGTGGTGGGGCTGGTCTACGTCTGGAAGAAGGGCGCCATCGACTGGAGCCGGGAGTGACCATGTCCTCGAACGCGGATCTCGACCTCGTCCCCGCCATCGCCACACGGCGCGAGGACGCGCTCTCCGGCCTGGGCAAGATGGTCTCCCAGGGGCTGGGCTGGGCGCGGAAGTACAGCCTCTTCCAGTACCCCTTCGTCACCGCCTGCTGCGGGATGGAGTTCATGGCGGTGGCTGCGGCCCGCTACGACCTCGACCGTTTCGGCGCGGCGCTGCCCCGCTTCTCTCCCCGCCAGGCCGACCTGCTCATGGTGGTGGGAACCATCAACGTGAAGCAGGCCCCCATCCTCAAGCGCGTCTACGACTCCATGGCCGACCCCAAGTGGGTGGTGGCCTTCGGGGTCTGCGCCTCGTCGGGCGGCTTCTACGACAACTACGCCACCATGCAGGGCATCGATCGCATCATCCCGGTGGACGTCTACATCCCCGGATGCCCGCCCCGGCCGGAGCAGGTCCTCGACGGGATCATGATGCTGCAGCAGAAGATCCAGGACCAGCGCCACCAGCTCACCGAAGGCAAGAAGCCGGCGCTCCCGGCGGAGGGGTAGACCGTGTCCCAGGCACCACTCCAGAAGCTGAAGGAGCGCTTCCCCGACGCCGTGACCGAGACGTACGCGGGCAAGGGCGGGGACGCCGTTGCGCTCGTGAAGAAGGAGTCCGTCGCCGAGGTCTGCCGGTTCCTCAAGGACGACCCGGACCTGGCCTTCGACATGGCGCCCTACATCACCGCCGCCGACTACATGGGCTCCGAGCCGCGCTTCGACCTCGTCTACCAGATGTACTCCACGAAGAAGAACCACCGCATCCGGCTGCGGGTGGGGGTCCCCGAGGGGGACCCGGTGGTGGCCAGCGTCACCTCCATCTGGAAGGGCGCCGACTGGTACGAGCGCTACTGCTGGGACATGTACGGCATCCGCTTCGCGGGCCACCCCGACCCGCGCCGCCTCTACATGTACGAGGAGTTCGTCGGACACCCGCTGCGCAAGGACTACTCGCTGCGCGGGCGCCAGCCGCTCATGGCCGAGCGCACCGTCGACGAGCCCTTCCGCGGCCCGGGCCCCACCGGCGGATAGGACAGGACGATCATGGCCAAGGACACCGACAACCTCCTCGTCGTGCCCGCCGCCCCGGCGGAGAGCCCGCTCGACGCGCCGTTCCCGTCGAAGCGCATGCTCGTCAACCTGGGCCCCAGCCACCCGGCCATGCACGGCACGGTGCGCGCGGTGGTCGAGCTCGACGGCGAGACCATCCACGGGATGAAGCTGGACATCGGCTTCCTCCACCGCGGCTTCGAGAAGTCCTGCGAGAACGTCACCTGGACGCAGGTCTTCCCGTACACCGACCGGCTCAACTACGTGTCGTCGATCATGAACAACGTCGGCTACGCCATGGCCGTCGAGAAGCTCTGCGACCTCGAGGTGCCCGAGCGGGCCCAGTACCTGCGCGTCCTCACCTCCGAGCTGCACCGGATGTGCGACCACCTCACGCTGGTCTCCGCCATGGGGCTCGAGCTGGGCGCCATGACGGTGCTCATCTACGGCATGGAGGCCCGCGACCTCATCTGGGACCGGCTCACCGAGCTCTGCGGCGCCCGTCTCACCTCCAACTACGCGCGGGTGGGCGGCGTCTCCCGCGACATGCCCGAGGGCTGGGGGGAGAAGGTGGAGCGCACGCTGGAGCGCACCGCCGAGATGGTGGACGAGATCGACCGGCTGCTCACGCGCAACCGCATCGTCATCGACCGTTGCCGGGGAACCGGGGTCATCTCCCGCGCCGACGCCATCGACTACGGATTCACGGGGCCGTGCCTGCGCGCCTCCGGCGAGCCCTACGACGTGCGCAAGGCCACGCCCTACCTGGTCTACGACCGGCTCGACTTCGACATCCCGG
This sequence comes from uncultured Anaeromyxobacter sp., assembly GCA_903874275.1. GTDB lineage: Bacteria > Myxococcota > Myxococcia > Myxococcales > Anaeromyxobacteraceae > CAIOAK01. Next base: position 23,594 of record CAIQRS010000169.1, on the reverse strand, counting down.
TGGGCACGAACGGCGACAACTTCGACCGCTACCTGATGCGCATGGAGGAGCTGAAGCAGTCGGACCGCATCGTGCGCCAGTGCCTGGCCCAGATGCAGCCCGGGGCCATCGCCTCCGACGACCCGCGCTTCGTCCTTCCCCCCAAGCCCGAGGTCTACGGCTCGATCGAGGGGGCCATGGCCCACTTCAAGATCATCATGGAGGGGATCAAGGTCCCTCCCGGCGAGGCCTACGCCTGCGTCGAGGCCGCCAACGGGGAGCTGGGGTTCTACGCCGTCTCCGACGGCAGCGGCCGCCCCTACAAGCTGGGGGTGCGCGCCCCGGGCTGGAACATGCTCATGGCCCTCCCGCAGATCATGGAGGGGCGCATGCTGGCCGACCTCATCCCCACCTTCGACACCGTCAACATGATCGGCGGCGAGGTCGAGCAGTAGCGCCTCCCCGACCCGCGACACCGGAGCCCGAGATGGCCGAAGAGACCAAGCCCGCCGCCGCCGCGCCCCCCAAGCCGGCGCCGCCCCCGGGGCCACCGCCCCCCAAGAACCCCGGCATGGTGACGTTCACCATCGACGGGCGGGAGGCGGTGGTGAAGCCGGGGACCAACGTCATCGAGGCGGCCGCCTCGGTGGGCGTGTCCATCCCCTACTACTGCTGGCACAAGCGGCTCTCCATCGCCGCCAACTGCCGCATGTGCCTGGTGGAGATGTCCAACGCGCCCGGCGGCAAGCTCATGCCGGCCTGCCAGATGACCGCCGCCGAGGGCGTGGCCGTCAAGACCGATTCACCCAAGGTGAAGGACCAGCAGCGGGCCACCCTCGAGTTCCTGCTGGTGAACCACCCGGTGGACTGCCCCATCTGCGACCAGTCCGGCGAGTGCAAGCTGCAGGACTACTACTTCCAGTACAACACCACCGCCTCCCGGCTCGACCTTCCCAAGGTCAAGCTGGGCAAGCGGGTCCGGCTGGGCAGCCTGGTGGTCCTCGACCAGGAGCGCTGCATCCTCTGTACCCGCTGCGTTCGCTTCATGAGCGAGGTCCGCAAGAACCCGCAACTGGGCGTGGACGCCCGCGGCAGCCACTCCTTCATCGCCACCGCGCCGGGCCAGCCGCTCGACGACCGCTACTCGGGCAACGTGGTGGATCTCTGCCCGGTGGGCGCGCTCACCTCCACCGACTTCCGCTTCCGCGGCCGGGTCTGGTTCCTCTCCAGCGCCCGGTCGATCTGCGGCGGCTGCGCCCGCGGCTGCAACGTCTTCCTCGACTACATGCGGGACGGGACCTACCGCTACCGGCCGCGGGAGAACGAGCAGGTCAACCAGGAGTGGATGTGCGACGAGGGGCGCCTCTCCTACAAGCCCATGAACGACGGGCGCGCCCTCGAGGCCCGGGTCGGCAAGGGCAAGGCCGCGCGTTCCGCGGCGGTCGCCGAGGGCGCCGCGGTGCTGAAGCGCCACGCCGGGCAGGGGACGCTGGCCTGGCTGGCCTCGCCCACGGCCTCGCTCGAAGATCTATTGGCGGCGGCGCTCTTGGCCCGCGACGGGCTGAAGCTCTCCGAGGTCTACGTGGGCGGCCGCGGCGACGGCTGGGAGGACGACTTCCTGCGCCGGGCCGACCAGAACCCCAACCGGGCCGGGCTCGCGCTGGTGGCCCGCGCCTTCGGGCTCGCGGTGAAGCCGGCCGCCGACCTGGCCGCGGCGGTGGCCTCGGGCAAGGTCAAGGCTGTCTGGGCGGTGGGGGCGGAGATCCCCAGCCCGGAGCTGGCCGCCACGCTGGCCCGGGCCGAGGCACTGGTGGTGCAGGCCGTGAACGAGGGCGAGCTCGCCTCGGCGGCCACCGTGCTGCTGCCGGCCTCGCCGGCGGCGGAGTCGGACGGGACCTTCGTGAACTTCCAGGGGCGGCCGCAGCGCTTCGAGCTGGCCTACTGGCCGCGGGGCGAGTCGCTGCCCCACTGGGCGCTGGCCTCCGAGCTGGGGCGGGCCCTGGGGCTCACCTCGCGCTGGACCAGCGCGCGGCAGGTCTTCGAGGACCTGGGACGTCGCGTGGCCGGGGACCTCCCCGGCTTCGAGTGGAACTCGCTGCCCTCGGTGGACCGGCGCAAGGGGCTCGTGCCGCTGGCCGCCGGGACGGTGGACGGGCGGCTGCCCGGGCACCGGGAGCGCATGCCCCTCGACGGGAGCGGAAACGTCGAGTGGAGCCGGCTGCCGAACCCCTGACAGGAGACCGCCGTGAAGCGATTCGTTGGCATGTGGCTGGTCATCGGGGCGGTGCTGGTCGGGCTCGTCGGGCTCTTCTACGCCTTCTACGCGCTGGCGGCCCTGGGCGCGAAGGGAGCGGTGGCGCTGGGCTTCCCGGGCTTCTACGGCAGCGCCATCGTGAACGCGGTCACGCTCATGGCGGTGACGCTCATGACGGTGGCGGCGCTCCTCACCGTGGCCGAGCGCAAGTGGTCGGCCGCCATGCAGGACCGCATCGGCGCCAACCGCATCCTGGTCGGGGGCAAGTTCGCGCTGGGCGGCGTGCCGTACCTGCTGGCCGACGCGCTCAAGATGCTCACCAAGGAGGCCATCTACCCGGTGGCTCGTTCCAGGTTCCTCTTCGAGGCGGCCCCGGTGCTTGCCTTCGCCCCCACCTTCGCGCTCTTCGCAGTCGTCCCGGTGGGGCCCGAGGTCCGGGCCCTCGGCCAGACGGTGGGCATGTGGGTGGCCAATCCCGACGCCGGCCTGCTCTGGGTCTTCGCTCTGGCCGGGATCTCGGTCTACGGCACCACGCTGGCCGGCTGGGCGTCCAACAGCCGGGTGGGCATGCTCGGCGCGGTTCGCGCCAGCGCCCAGATGATCAGCTACGAGGTCTCGCTGGGGATGTCGCTGGTCGGCGTGATGATCGCCTACCGGACCGTGAGCCTCCAGCAGATGGCCATCGCCCAGGGCGCCGACGTCCTCGGGCCAATCCCGGCGCTCGGCCTGCTGCTCCAGCCGCTCGGATTCCTGGTCTTCTTCACGAGCTCCTTCGCCGAGACCAAGCGGGCTCCCTTCGACCTGCCGGAGGGGGAGAGCGAGATCGTCGGCTACTTCCTCGAGTACTCCGGCATGAAGTTCGGCCTGCTCTTCCTGGCCGAGTTCGTCGAGGTGGTGATCCTGGCCGCGGTCACCACCGCGGTCTTCCTGGGCGGGTGGCACCCCATCTTCTTCGAGGGGTGGCTGAAGGCCAACCTCGACCCGATGCTCTTCGGGGCGGTCTGCGCCGCCGCCTTCCTGGGCAAGCTCATCCTCCTCACCTGGATCCAGCTCGTCATCCGCTGGCTCCTGCCCCGCTTCCGCTACGACCAGATCCAGGGGCTGTGCTGGAAGCTGCTCCTCCCCGGCGCCATCCTGAACGTCTTCGTCACGGGCGCGGCGGTCCTCGTCGATCCCAGCCTCCAGGTCCTGGCCTGGATCGGGGTGGCCGAGATCATCGCCATCTTCGGGATCACGCTGGCGGTCTCGAAGCCGAAGGCGGCCCACGGCGGGCACGACCACGGCGACGCCCACGGACACGCGGCCCACGCCGCCGGACACTGACGACATGCCCTACCAGATCGACAACCGCCCGGCCGACGCCCGCGAGAGCCTGTACTTCCCGGAGATCTTCCGGGCCATCGGTCTCGTGGTCACCACCTTCTGGCGGAACGCCTTCTTCTCGCGGGACCCGAACACCGACATCCTCGAGCGCGACCGCACGCGGAACCGCGTCACCACGCTCCAGTACCCGGAGGAGAAGCAGCCGTACCCGGCCGGCTACCGCGGGTTGCACCGGCTGGTGCCGCGCCCCGACGGCAGCCCCCGCTGCGTGGCCTGCTACATGTGCGCCACCGCCTGCCCGGCGCAGTGCATCTTCATCGAGGCCGCCGAGGTCGAGGGCGATCCCATCGAGAAGTACCCGAAGCAGTTCGTCATCGACGAGCTTCGCTGCGTGGTCTGCGGCTTCTGCGTGGAGGCCTGCCCCAAGGACGCCATCCGCATGGACACCGGCGAGCACCCGCCGCCGACCTATGAGCGCGAGGGGCAGATCTACGACATCCGGCGGCTGCTCCGCGGCGCGCCCGTCTCCTACGAGAAGGACCCCTGGCTGGTGAGGCCGTCGAAGCTCACCGACGCTGCGCAGAAGGCCAACCGAGCCGCGGCCAGGCCGTACGGGACCGCGGGCTCCGACGAGTACAGCCAGACGCCGGGGTTCTCGGTGCGCGAGCTCACCGCCGAGGCGAGGGCCAGGGGCGAGGGCGGGAAGTAGGAACCCGGGGGCTGTTTCGTCCGGGCGAAACGCGACATCCGTGTCGTGGTTCAGCCAGTTGAACCCCTCGTTGGGGCCAGGTTGCGTGAACCCGATCGCCCCTTCGACCGTGGGCGGGACCGCGCCAGGCGATGCTCTGCGTCCCACAGGTCCACGGCGATCTGGAGGTTGAGCCAGAGCGCTGCGGTGGTGCCCAGCGCACGGGAGAGCAGGATGGCCGTCTCCGCCGTGACGGCCCGGCGCCCGGCGATGACGGAGTTCACCCGCTGGATGGGCACGCCCATGCGGGCCGCCAGCTCGACCTGGGTGATGCCCGCGGGCCGGAGGAACTCCTCGAGGAGCATCTCGCCGGGGGGCGTCGGCCGGCGCTTCATCGTGGCGGTGGTGAGCATTCTCTCTCTCCTCAGTGGTAGTCGACGATCTGGACCATCGACGCGTTGCCGCCCTCGAACCGGAAGGTGATGCGAAACTGGTCGTTCACCCGGATGCTGTAGAAGCCGGCGAGGTCGCCCTTGAGCCGCTCCAGCCGGTTGCCGGGCGGCACGGTGAGGTCCCGGATGTCGGCGGCGGCGCCGAGGAGGTCCAGTTTGCGGCGAGCCGCCCGGCGAACGTCCTCGCCGAAGCGACGGGCCGCCCGGGAATCCGCTCCGACGTGGATGTCACGGGTGGCGTCGTCGAGGTAGCCGACGATCATGGCGCCAGGGTAGCATGAAGACGATTGAACGTCAAGCGTTCAATCGTTCATCTTGATCGGTGCGACTCGGCCTCTGGCGCTCGAATCCCGCACTCGTGGGACGTGGAAGGACGCTCTCCAGGTCGCGTACTTGGTGGCGAGAGTGGACACCGTTCCATGGGGACCGTCTTGGGCAGCCAGTGCCGGGCTCGCTACCTGAGGGGGCACGGGCTTGATGCCAGGAGATCGTGGACTGGTCGTGCCGATGTCGAACCCGTTGCTCTCCCCCGTGCCGCCGTGGCACCGTCACGGTGCGTGCGTATATCTACGAGTCCCATGTTCTCGCTCCGGAGCGCCCTCCGAATCGGGGTCGTCGTTGCCGTCATCGGGCTCGCGGGTCGTGCATGGCCTACCGACCATCCAACCGACCCGGAGGAGATGGACAAGTTCTGCGAGTCCTTCGACTGGGGCGAGAACGCATCCATGTCCGCCAAGAGTCGGGCCTGGGGCTGGGGCAAGTGCACCTGCGTGCCGGAGGCGGGCTGCGCCTACGTAGACTCCAGGCGCTTCACGGCTCGGACGCGCAAGGCCGAGGAGGATCGAGCCGCCGTCGCGGCGAAGCGGGCAGCGGACGAGCGTGCGGCTGAGGAGAAGAGGATCCCCTCCATGACGCCCACCGAACGGGCCCGCTACGAGTACCGCAAGTGCAGCGGGACCGGCCTCGTCTGCGAGCAGCAGATGATCGCGCTGGACGCCGCCTGCAAGGCCGATGGCCTTGCTGGAAGCTGGGAGACCTGTCTCAAGGGGGCTGCGAGACCTAATCCGCTTGTTCCATCCGTGCGGACGCCGCCGGGACCAGCGCCCAGGATGCCGGTCATTCTAGGTCTAGAGACCTGGAAGTCCGACTTCGGGGACGTTGAACGACGGCTTGGGACGGCGGAGCGTATCTCCCGTCCTTCCGATCTGGAACTGGCGTCCTGTTACGTATCGGCCCGGCCCGGCGACACGACGGTCTTGACGTTCGCGACCAACGAAGCCGGTGGAAACCGAACCATCGTGGAGATCTCCATCTCCAATCAACCACGCGGAGGGATTCCTCGGGATAGGTGCTCCAGGGCGGCCAAGGTGTCGAGGAGTGTAGATGCGAGCGGGTTGCGGCTAGGGATGTCCCACCAGCAGGTCGTGAAGACTCTCGGCCCTCCGACCAACAGTAGCCCCGGCCGGTTCGACTACGACTACCACTGGATGCGTGAAGATCAACAGGTTCTCGTCGTCGGCGCTGCGCAGATCCGCATCGAGTTCGGTGAATGGGGTATGACGGAAATCGCCATGTTCAAGGTCGAATCCCTCTGAGCCAAAGGGGAAGCGGCAATCCTGGCCGTCCCCAACTGCACCTGCTAGGCCACCAGCGCCGCCTCGACGCTCCATTCCCACCCTGTTCCCTTCGCCAGACGATCTGGGCTGCCCGCAGACCGTTTCAGCGCAGCGGAACGACTGGGGGTAGCGCCCCTCACGGGTCTACGGTGCGAGACTGAGAATTCCCGTGTCGGTCGGGGAGGGCCCGGGATTCGTGCCTGCCGCGCACCGGGCCTGGCCGCTCATGATTGCGGCATCTCCCCTTCGGGGAGATCCCGCTGCTGGAAGGGCGCCACCCGCTGCAGGAAGAGGAATCCCGGCGCCGCCAGCAGCGCCGCGGTGACGAAGAACCACTCGTACCCGAGCGACTCCGCCATCCAGCCGCTGGGCGGGCCGGAGAGGGTGCGTCCCAGGCCGAAGAGGCTGGAGAGCAGCGCGTACTGGGCGGCCGCGTAGCGCCTGTCGCAGAGGCGTGTCACGTAGGCGAGCAGCGCGGACGTGGCCATGCCCTGCGAGGCGTACTCCCCGGCGATGGCCAGGTAGGTGGCCGCACGGGTGGCCGCCGACACGGTCGCGCCGCCGCAGAGGGCCACGTCGGTGACCCCGGGGTGGGTGGCGGCCGCCAGCGCGTAGAGGAGGTTGCCGCCGGCCTGGGCGAAGCCGAAGACCCACAGCGCCCGCCCGATGCCGAGCTTCGTCATCAGGGCCGCGCCGGCGCCGGCCCCCGCGATGGTGGCGGCGGTGCCGATGGTCTTCACCATGAGGCCGATCTCGGCGTTCCCGAAGCAGAGGTCCTTCAGGAACGGGTTGACCATCGACCCGCCCAGGTTGTCGCCGAACTTGTAGAAGACCAGGAAGAGGGCCACCTCGACCGCCCGGCTGCGACCGAAGAAGTTCCGGAAGGGCTCCACCACCGCCTCCTGGAAGGTGCGGGGCGCGGCGGCCACGACCTGGGGCTCCGGGGCGGCCAGGGTGAGCAGGACGAGCAGCGCGAAGACGGCGCCCAGCGAGGCGAAGACCCAGGCCCAGGGGAGCCACTCCGAGGCGAAGATGGCCAGCGCCCCGGCCACCAGCATGCCGATCCGGTACCACATGATGCGCAGGCCGCTGGCCGGACCCACCTCGTCCTTCTCCAGGACCTCCACGGTGTAGGCGTCGAGCGCGATGTCCTGGGTGGCCGAGAAGAAGGCGATGGCCAGCGCGAGCAGCGCCACCCCGGTGGCCGCCCCCGCGACGAGCACGTCGTGCCCGGCCGGACCCGGGACCAGGTGGCGCGACACGTAGGCGGCCAGCGCGCCGAGCGAGGCGGTCAGGGCGAGTTGCATGGCGGCGATCCAGCCGCGGCGGCGCCCCAGCCAGGGGAGGGCGAAGCGGTCCACCAGCGGCGCCCAGAGGAACTTGAAGGACCAGGGGATCGAGACCACCTGGAGGAGGCCGATGGTCTTGAGACTGACCCCGGCACCGCGCAGGAACACCTGGAGGGTGTTCATGACGAAGCCGAGCGGCATGCCCGAGGAGAGCATGAGCAGTCCGGCGAACTGGACGCGGCGGCTGCGCAGGGCGGACATCGGCGCGGACTCTACCCCGGGCGAACCCGTGCCGCGAACTCGGAGAAGGGCAGGGTGTTCAGGACCTCGCCCCGGGTCACCCAGGCCCGCCGCGCCGTCATCACCGCGTAGGGGAGGTTCTGGAGGCCGGCCACCGAGTGGGCGTCGGTGGAGAGCACGAGGGGGATGCCGCGCTGCCGGGCCAGGCGCAGGTGACGGGGCTCCATGTCCAGCCGGTGCGGGTCGCCGTTCACCTCGATGGCGACGCGCGAGGCCGCCGCCGCGTCGAGGACCGTCTCCATGTCGAGGCCGTATGGCTCCCGCTCGAGGAGCAGCCGCCCGGTGGCGTGCCCCCAGATCTTGAAGACCGGCAGCTCGAGCATGCGGACCATGCGCCGGGTCATCTGCTCCTGGTCCATCTTCATGCGGGAGTGGACGCTGGCCACGACCACGTCGAGCTTCTCCAGCACCGCGTCGGGCCAGTCGAGCGCGCCGGTCTCGAGGATGTCGGCCTCGGTCCCGCGCAAGAGCCGGATGCCGACCTTCTCCTGGACCCGGGCGATCTCCTCCCACTGCGCCTCGAGCCGGCCCACGTCGAGCCCGCCGGCGTAGGCGGCGCTCCGGCTGTGGTCGGTGACGGTGAGGTACTCCATGCCCATGTCCTCGGCGGCCCGGGCCATCTCCTCGATCGAGGCCCGGCCGTCCGACCAGGAGGTGTGGACGTGGACCATGCCCCTCACGTCCTCCACCGTCACCAGGTCGGCGGGCAGCCGCCCCTCGCGGGCGGCCTCGATCTCGCCCGAGTCCTGGCGCAGCTCCGGGGGGACGGGCTCGAGCCCGAGGGCGCGGTAGACGTCCTCCTCGGCGTGGATCGGGACCTTTCCGCCGCCGTCGAGCCGCTCCAGCCCCCATTCGCTCAGGGTGAACCCGAGGTCCCGGGCCAGGGCGCGCAGCCGCACGTTGTGCTCCTTCGACCCGGTCATGTGGTGCAGCAGGCTGGCGTACTCCGCGGGAGGCACCACCCGGAGGTCAACCGAGAGGCCGCCGGCCAGGCGCACCGTGGTCTTGGTGTCCCCCTTCGCCACCACCGACTCCACCCCGGGGGCGGCGGCCAGCGCGGCGGAGAGGCGCGCCGGCTCGACCGAGGAGGCCACGATGTCGAGGTCGCCGACCGTCTCCTTCCAGCGGCGGGCCGAGCCGGCCAGCTCGACCCGGTCGGCGGCCCCGGTGGCCCGCAGCATCCTGACCAGCCCGTAGCCGATCTCCCGCGCGTCGGAGAGGCGGAACCGGGTGGCGGCGGTGCGCACCCGGTGGATGCCTTCCAGGATCTTCTTCTCGGTCTTCTCGCCGAAGCCCTTCACCTCGCGGACACGCCCGTCCTTGCAGGCGGCCTCCAGATCGGCGACGCCGCCGATCCCGAGCGCGGCGTGGAGCGCGGCGATCTTCTTCGGCCCGAGGTCGGGGATGCGCAGCAGCTCGCCGATCCCCGCCGGCAGCTGGCCGCGCACCCGGTCGAGCAGCTCGAGCCTCCCGGTGCGGGCCAGCTCCTCGATCTTCGCGGCCAGCGCCTTGCCGATGCCCGGCAGCTCGGTGAGCGTGCCGGCGGCGATGACCTCGTCGAGGTCTCCGGGCAGCTCCTCCAGCGCGCGCGCGCCGTTCTCGTAGGCCCGGACCTTGAACGGGTTCTCCCCCTGGACCTCGAGGAGCATGCCCAGCTCGCGGAGCGCGCCGGCCACGGCGATCTTGTCGGCCATCCCCGGGTGTATAACCCTGGGGCCCGTCATGACGTCGAGAACCATCGCCTTCACCGCCCTCGCAGTCCTCGCCGGTGCGTGCGCCAGCCCGCAGCCGGTCACCTGGTCGCAGATCAACCCCCCGGTGGCCTACGTCGAGACGCTGCCGCCCGACGCTCTGGTCGCCGTGAACGGAGTCGAGGTGGGGAGGGGCAGCGTGGCCTTCCCGGTGGCCGAGGAGTCGAGCAGCTACGCGATCCGCGCCACCGCCCCGGGCTTCGAGCCGCTCGAGAGCACCGCCCCCGGGTCGAAGCTGGCCGGCACGCGGCTCGAGCTGGTGCTGCGCCCGGAGGGGTTCGGCAGCCAGCGCCACCTCGCCGCCGGAGAGCCGGTGGGGCTCCTGCAGGCGGCCGTCGCGCTCCTCCGGGCCGATCGTCCGGCCGACGCCATCGCCTTCGCCCGGGCCTCGCTGGCCGTCGGGGATTCGCCGCAGGGGCACAAGGTGTGCGGCCAGGCCTACCGGCGCCTGGGCAAGCGCGACCTGGCCATCAAGGAGTTCAGCCTCTACCTCTCGCTGGCGCCCGACGCCCCCGACCGCAAGGCCATCGAGGACGCCATCTCGGCCGCGAGCAGGGACATCGACATGGCCGCACCCAAGGCGCGGCTGGAGTGACGGAGGCCCCCCTGGGACACGAGGAACACCGCCGATCCGGAGCCCGCCCGGTCCGGGTGTACGTCGTCACCGCCTCCGACTCGCGGGGCGAGGCCGAGGACGCCAGCGGAGCCTGGCTCAAGGGGGCGCTCGCCGCTTCGGGGCACGTGCTGGCCGGCTACCGGATCGTGCCGGACGAGCCGGAGCTGGTCCGCGGCGCGCTGGCCGCGGCGGCGGAGGCCGGGGCCGAGGCCGTCATCGTGAACGGCGGCACCGGCATCTCCGGGCGCGACCGGACCTACGAGGCGGTGGCCGGGCTCCTCGAGAAGCGACTCGACGGCTTCGGGGAGCTCTTCCGGATGCTCTCCTTCCAGGAGATCGGGAGCGCCGCCATGCTCTCCCGGGCGGTGGCCGGGACCTGGCAGGGTCGGGCCGTTTTCTCGGTGCCAGGGTCCACCGCCGCGGTCCGGCTCGCCTGGGAGAAGCTCATCGGACCCGAGCTCGGACACGTGGTCTTCGAGCTCGCCAGGCACGCGCCGGGCGCCAGGCGCCACGGCGGGTAGCGCCCATGGCCCCTCGGAGAGCGCGCCCTTCCCGCGGCCGCGCGGCGCGGCTGGCCCCGCTGCTCGACCGGTTCCAGCGCGGATTCGACTCCGCCGCCCGCCTCCCCGCCGATCCCGTGGAGTTCCCGCGCCGGTACGCCGACCCGGGCGACGCCGAGGTGGCCGGGCTGCTCGCCGCCTGCCTGGCCTACGGAAGGGCCGACGTCTTCAAGGGCAAGGTGGAGCAGGTGCTGGCGGCCGGGGAAGGGTCCCCGGCGGCCTTCGCCGCCCGGCTGGCGCGGGAGCCGGACGCGCGGGTGCTCTCCGGCTTCCGCTACCGGTTCAACACCGGCGAGGACGTCGCGGCGCTGCTGGCGGCGGCGGGGTGGATCCGGGCGGGACACGGGTCCCTGGGCGCCCGTTTCTCCGCCTTGCTCGGCGAGGCGCCGGAGTCGTCGCTCCGCGAGGCGCTCACCCGGTTCGCGGGCGAGCTCCGCTCCGCCCCGCCGGCGCTCGCGATCCTGCGGAAGCGCGGCGTCCGGGGGCTTCGCCACCTCTGCCCCGACCCGGCCGCGGGAGGGGCGGCCAAGCGCTGGAACCTCTACCTGCGCTGGATGGTGCGGGGGCCCGACGGCGTGGACCTGGGGATCTGGCGGGACGTGGCTCCGGCGGTCCTGGTCGTCCCCCTCGACACCCACGTGGCCCGGGTGGCGCGAAGGCTCGGCCTCACCCGCCGCAACGACCTCTCCTGGCGCACCGCCGAGGAGGTGACCGCGGCGCTCCGGGTGGCCGACCCGCTCGACCCGGTGCGCTTCGACTTCGCCCTCTGCCACCTGGGGATGAGCGGCCGTTGCCCGCCGCGACGCGCGCCGGAACGCTGCGCGGCCTGCGGGCTCAACGAGGGCTGCGAGGCGGCGGGCCGAGGTAGCCGCAGCGCCAGATCCGGAAGGTCGTGACCTTCTTCCCGGCCCGCTTCACCTCGAGCGGGGCGAGCGGGACGAGCGGGTTGCAGCGCTCGGCGCGGGAGGTGCACCAGCCGGCGTCCCGGTCGTCCTCGATGACCAGCACCTCGCGCCCGGTGAGCTCCCGCGGGTCGCGCCAGAAGTCGTAGGCCAGCCCCGGCTCGCCGAAGGCGTTGGAGGACCAGGTCTCGGGACGGCCGGGCAGGTTGAAGGCCAGCGTGCTCGCCGTCCGGTAGAAGCAGCCGATGACGGGCAGCGGGCCGGACACCCGCTGCTCCTCCTCGACGCGCGCCGCGAGTTCCTTCCAGCCCGCCGTGGTGTCGTCGCGGGCCGGGAAGGGGAGCGAGGGCACGATGGGCATGAGGGTGAGGAAGAGGGTGGAGAAGGCGGCCAGCGACACGGTCGCGATCATGAGGCCGCGCCACTTCCCGGGGTTGGCCACGTAGATCGCCACCGCGGCGAGCAGGGCGGTCGGGTAGACCGGCACCGCCCAGTTCATCTTCACCCAGTGGAAGGGGGAGACCACGATCCAGAGCGCCATCATGGGGACCGAGAAGAGGGCCAGGAGGCGCATGGAGTCGTCGCGCCACCGGCGGACCGCCACGCCCATGGCGGCCAGGAGCACCAGGAAGAGGAGCGGCGAGACCACCAGCGCCTGGAGGCCGAAGAAGCGCCCCACCAGCACCGGCTCGAGGTGCATCTCCTGCCCGCGCTTGCCGAACTGGAAGCCGAAGCTGGCCCAGCCGTGGGTGGCGTTCCAGATCACCACCGGCGAGAAGACCAGGAGCGAGAGGGCGGCGCCGGCCCAGGGCCAGGGGGTGGCGAGCATCCTCCGGCCCCGCCGGTCGAGGAGGAGCGCGGCCAGGATCTGCGGGAGGAGGAGGAAGCCGGTGTACTTGCCCAGGGCCGCCACCCCGGTGGAGAGGCCGGCGGCCAGCAGCCAGGCCGGGCGGTCGTCCTGCAGCGCACGTACCGTGAAGTAGAAGGCGGCGATCCAGCCGGCCACCAGCGGCCCGTCGGGCGTGATGATGGTCTGCCCCAGGGAGAAGAACGGGGTGACCAGCATCATCGCCAGAGCGGCCAGGGCGGCCCGCGCGCCCAGCAGCCTTCGCCCGGCCAGGAAGAAGAAGAGGCAGAAGACCGCCGACCAGGATGCCGCGGCCAGCCGGACCACGCGCTCCGAGTCGCCCAGGAGGAGCGTGAAGGCCCGGATGGTCCAGGCCGCGGCGGGCGGGTGGTCGAAGTAGGAGAGGGCCGGGTGGCGCGCGTACTGCCAGTAGTAGGCCTCCTGCGGGGAGAGCGGCAGGGAGCCGGCGTAGGCCACGTGCATGATCGTGGAGAAGGCCACGAGCAGGAAGGCGACCGCCGCGTCGGAGAGGCCGCGGCCCTGGGGCTGGGAGGGGAGGTTCACGGGTGGTCCGGTGGGTCAGAGGCGCCGGGCCGACTGGCGCAGCTCGAGGGCGATCTCGCCGTCGCGGAAGACCCGCACCGTCCCGGTGGTCTGGGAGACGGTGACGGCGATGGCGGCGGGGATGGCGGCGGTCATCGCGGCGGCGGAGCGGTGGCGCGCGCCCAGCCCCATGGGGAGCCGGGCCTCGTTCTTCCCGGCCTGGAGGTAGCGGCCGGCCGCCAGCACCGTCCCGTCCTCGCGGATGACGAAGGCGCCGTCGAGGACGGCGAAGGTCTTGAGGGCGTCGCGGATGGTCGGATCCATGACGTTCCGCTCCGACTCGCTCATCCCCTGGAACGGGTTCAGGGTGATCTGCCGGCTCTGCTCCATGACCCGGGGGGCGTCGCCCACGATGAAGATGGTGCCCACCGGGTGCCCCTCGTAGCCCTGCGCGCCCACCTCCAGGGCCACGTGGATGACCTGCTCCATCACCTGGGCGCTGTGGGTCTCGGGGAGGTCGAGGGCGTTCACCTGGACCCGGTCCTCCTCGTCGTCGGCGCCGATGCAGATGCGCACCAGGGTGTCGAGGCTCCGGTCGTGCCCGGCCAGCGCCAGCACCGTGTCCCCCTCCTTCACCAGCCCCTCGCTCTGGCAGGCCACGATGGCGACCCGGACCTTCTCCACGCGGGAGTACCCGAAGGGGGGGATGGCCACGGCCGAGAACTTCAGATTGGTGAGCTGCTGGGCCAGCCCCTCGGAGGTGACGGCGTAGACCAGCTTCCGCTTGATGGGGCGGCCGCGCAGGTCGCTGGTGGCCAGCGGGGTGTCGGAGACGTAGACCAGCCGGTCCACCTCGGGGCGGGCCGCCAGGGCCAGCGCGGTCTTCACGAACTCCCGCTCGATCCGTCCCTCGGCCATGGTTCCGGTCTAGCATGTCCGGACCTCCTTGACAGCATGGGGGTGCGCGACTAGCCTCCCCGTTCCTTTTTCCATGCTGCGCCCGGCGGATGCACCGCGCCGAGAGGGGTGGTCGCTTGAACAAGAAGGACCTGAAGCGGTTCAAGACGATGCTCGAGGAATCGAAGCGGCAGCTTCTCGCCTCGGCGAAGAAGACGCTCTCGGAGGAGTCGAGCTTCGACACCAACGAGCTGCCGGACGAGATCGATCAGGCCTCCAGCGAGTACCAGCAGTCGATGATCTTCCGCCTGCGCGACCGGGAGAAGTTCCTGCTCGCCAAGATCGAGAAGGCCCTGAGCCGGATCGAGAGCGGGGCCTTCGGCATCTGCGAGCGCTGCGAGGAGGAGATCTCCCCCAAGCGGCTCGAGGCCCGGCCGGTGACCACGCTCTGCATCCGCTGCAAGGAAGAGCAGGAGCAGGCCGAGAAGAGCTTCGGGTAGCCGTCAGGGCTCGACGCGGAGCAGCTGCATCCCCAGGAGCACCTGGTCGCCCGGGCCGATCTCGGTTGGCCCGTTGACGCGCAGGAACGTGCCGTTGGAGCTGCCCAGGTCGGTGAGGGTCACCGCCGTCTCGCCCACGTCCACGCGGGCGTGGCGCCCCGAGACGTAGCGGTCCCCCGGGAAGGCCACCTCGCCGGTCTCGCGCCCGATGGCGTTGGCCCCGGCGCGCAGCGGGACGACCTCGCCGGTGCCGCCCCCCTCGAGGAGCTGGATCAGGCGGGCCCGGTAGCCGGGATCGGCCGAGCCCCAGGGGGTGCCGGGGGCGCCGGACACCGACGGCCGCGGCATGGGCTCGAGCCGGAGCAGCTGCCGGCCCAGCCGGATCTCGTCCCCGAAGGTGAGGGAGCGCGGGGTGCGCAGCCGGAGGAAGGTCCCGGAGCTCGAGCCCAGGTCCTCGACGCGGATGCGACCTTCACGGACAGTGATAGCGGCGTGGCGGGGCGAGACCGAGCCGTCCTCGGGGAGAAGCAGGTCCCCGTCGCGCCTGCCGCAGACCGTCACCTCCCGGTCGAGGGTGTGCACGGCCCCGGGCAGGCCGTCGTGACGGATGAGCACCAGGCGGGGCGGAGGGACGGGCGGAGGGATGGCCGGCGGAAGCGGCGCAGGGGGCGCGGCGGCCTCCGGCACGAGGGCAGCGGGCATCCGGGGGGCCGAGGGGTGGGTGACCCGGCGGGGGGGGGCGGGATCGGCGGGCTGGCCGCAGTTCCCGCAGAAGCGGAAGGAGGCCGGGAGCTTCGTGCCGCAGCGGGTGCAGGCCCGGGCAGCCTCGGCCGAGAGCGGCTGGCCGCAACCGCTGCAGAAGGTGAAGGAGGGATCGTTCGCCAGGCCGCAGCGCGTGCAGGTGGGTGCCGGCTCCATGAAAGGCACACTTATCGCCTGCAAACGGTCCGGTCAAACGTCCCCGGGGGCCGGGGAGATGGGTGTACCATCCCGACGGTTCGATCCGAGAAAAGGGGCGAGACACCATGGCACTCGAGGCCCGACCCGACCACCTGACGCTCCCCGAGCAGCACCGGCGATTCTGGGATGAGGCGTCGTCGTTCCTCGCCGCGGACCGCATGATGTGCGACCCGTTCCGGACGCTGGCCTTCGGGACCGACGCCAGCTTCTACCGGCTCATCCCCCGCATCGTCGTGAAGGCCTTCTCGCAGGGCGAGGTGTCGCGGCTCCTGGCCCTGGCGTCGCGGCTCGGGATCAACCTGACCTTCCGGGCGGCGGGCACGAGCCTCTCCGGCCAGGCCATCTCCGACTCGGTGCTGGTGGTGCTGGCGGGCGGGTTCCGCGGCTGGCGGATCGAGCAGGGCGGCGAGCGAATCGTCCTCGAGCCCGGGGTCATCGGAGCCGAGGCCAACGCCTTCCTGGCCCCGCTGGGGCGCAAGATCGGCCCCGACCCGGCCTCCATCAACGCCTGCATGATCGGCGGCATCGTCGCCAACAACGCCGCCGGGATGTGCTGCGGCACCGCGCAGAACAGCTACCAGACCGTTCAGGGGATGCGGCTCGTGCTGGCCGACGGCACGGAGGTGGACACCGCCGATCCCGCCTCCCGGCAGCGGCTGCGGGAGACCCACGCCGCGCTCCTCGACGGTCTCGCGGCCATCCGCGACGAGATCGCCGCCGACGAGCCGCTCGCCCGGCGCATCCGCGAGAAGTACCGGATCAAGAACACCACCGGCTACGGGCTCAACTCCTTCGTGGACCACCACGACCCGGTGGACATCCTGCTGCACCTCATGGTGGGCTCGGAGGGGACGCTCGCCTTCATCTCCGAGGTGACGCTGGAGACCGTCGCCGACCATCCGCACAAGGCCAGCGCGCTGGTCCTCTTCCCGGACATCGAGCAGGCCGCCTTCGCCACCCAGCGGCTGCGGGGCGGGCCGGTGTCGGCGGTGGAGCTGATGGACCGGGCCTCGATCCGCTCGGTGCAGGAGAAGCCGGGCATGCCGCCGGGCCTGGCCGAGCTGGGGCCAACCGTCTGCGCGCTCCTCGTGGAGACGCGCGCCGCCGCCCGGGCCGATCTCCTGAAGCAGGCCGGGGAGGCCACCCGGCTCGTCGAGGAGGTGAAGAAGCTTTATCCAATGAAGTTCACCGACGTGAAGGCCGAGTTCGAGAAGCTCTGGGACATCCGCAAGGGGCTCTTCCCGGCGGTGGGCGGGGCCCGCAAGATCGGCACCACGGTGGTCATCGAGGACGTGGCCTTCCCCATCGAGCACCTCGCCGCCGGCACGGTCTTCCTCGAGAAGGCCATGCGGCAGCACGGCTACGCCGAGGGGATCATCTTCGGCCACGCCCTCGACGGCAACCTCCACTTCACCTTCACCCAGGACTTCGCCGTCCCCGCCGAGGTCTCCCGCTACGAGTCGCTCATGGAGGAGGTCTGCGACGTGGTGGTGCGGCGCTTCGACGGGTCGCTCAAGGGGGAGCACGGCACGGGGCGCAACATGGCCCCGTTCGTGGCGATGGAGTGGGGCGAGAAGGCCCACTCCATCATGAAGCGGGTCAAGGCGCTCTTCGACCCCAGGGGCATCCTCAATCCCGGCGTCATCCTCAACGACGACCCCAAGGCCTACCTCAAGGATCTGAAGCCGCTGCCCCAGGTCGATCCGCTGGTGGACAAGTGCATCGAGTGCGGCTTCTGCGAGCCCAAGTGTCCTTCACGACCGGTGACGTCCACGCCGCGCCAGCGCATCACCACCCAGCGGGAGATCGCCCGGCTGGGACGGACCGGCGAGGACCCGGCCCGGCGCGCCCGCCTGATCGAGGACTTCGTCTACCTGGGCGAGCAGACCTGCGCCACCGACGGCCTGTGCGCCACCGCCTGCCCGGTCTCCATCGACACCGGCGAGTACGTGAAGGAGTTGCGCAAGGCCGGCTGGTCGGAGAAGGCGAATGGCCGGGCCCGGCGCCTGGCCGACGACTTCGCGAGCACCGAGGCCTGGGCGCGGCGCGGCCTGGCTGCCGCCGGCGCGGCCCATGCGGTGCTGGGGACGCGGCTCATGGGTGCGCTCTCCCGCGGCGCGCGCGGGGTGGCGGGCGAGTGGCTGCCGCTCTGGAATCCGGCCATGCCCAGGGCGGCCCCGGCGACGCGGCTCGAGACCATCCGGCGCGGGAAGGGGAGGCAGGTGGTCTACTTCCCCTCGTGCATCGCACGCACCATGGGTGCACCGCGGGGCGACACCGACGGGCGCGCCATCTTCGAGGCCACCCTGTCGCTGCTCGGAAAGGCCGACTACGACGTGATCTTCCCCGAGGCCCTCGACTCGCTCTGCTGCGGCCTGGCCTTCGACTCGAAGGGGTTCCGCGACGTCGCCGACGCCAAGTCGGGGGAGCTGGAGCGCGCCCTCGTCGCCGCCAGCGAGGGGGGGAGCATCCCCATCCTCTGCGACACCAGCCCCTGCCTGCAGCGGATGCGCAAGAAGATGGACGGGAAGCTCCTCCTGCTCGAGCCGGCCGAGTTCATCCACGACCACCTGCTCGACAAGCTCTCGGTCCGGAAGCTGCCCGACAAGGTGGCGGTCCACGTCACCTGCAGCAGCACCAAGATGGGGGTGGGAGGGAAGCTCGAGGCGGTGGCCCGGGCCTGCGCCGCCGAGGTGGTGGTGCCGCCGCGGGTGGGCTGCTGCGGCTTCGCCGGCGATCGCGGCTTCTCCCACCCGGAGCTGAACGCGGCCGCCCTCTCCGAGCTGGCCTCCGGCGTGAAGGGCTGCACCGAGGGGGTCTCCAACAGCCGCACCTGCGAGATCGGTCTCATGCTCCACTCCGGCATCCCGTACCGGTCCATCGTCTTCCTGGCCGACCGGGCCGCTTCCCGGAAGGGGTGAGGCGCCGTGGGCAAGGTCGGGCTCTTCATCCCCTGCTACGTGGACCAGTTCTTCCCCCGGGTGGGGCTGGCCACGCTGCGCGTCCTGCGGGGCCTGGGGCTCGAGGTCGAGTACCCGCGCGACCAGACCTGCTGCGGGCAGCCCATGTACAACACCGGCTGCTCCCGGGAGGCGCGGCCGCTGGCCGAGCGGTTCGTGCGCCTCTTCGCGGGCTACGAGGCGGTGGTGGCCCCCTCGGCGAGCTGCGTGTCCATGGTGAAGCTGCACTACCCGGAGCTGCTCGGCGGGACCGACGAGGTGAGGCGGCTGGCCGGGAGGACCTTCGACCTCTCCGAGTACCTGGTGGACGTGGTCAAGGTGACGCGGGTCGAGGGCGAGTACGCGAAGAAGGTGGGGCTGCACCGCAGCTGCCACGGCATCCGCGAGCTGCGCGAGTCGAGCTCGAGCGAGCGCATGGACGCCCCGTTCGACAAGACACGGCAGCTGGTCTCGCAGCTGCGCGGCATCGAGCTGGTCGAGCTGGACCGGCCCGACGAGTGCTGCGGCTTCGGGGGGACCTTCGCCGTCACCGAGGAGGCGGTCTCCTGCATGATGGGGCGCGACCGCATCGCCGACCACGTCCGGGCCGGCGCCGAGGTCATCGCCGGCTACGACATGTCCTGCCTGATGCACCTCGACGGGCTGGCCCGGCGCGACGGGACGAAGCTTCCCATCGTGCACGTGGCCGAGATGCTCGAGAAGGCCAGGCTCTCCCGGTGATCCACTCCCACCCCGACAAGGCCCGGGCCTTCGTGGCCGACGACGAGCGGGCCCACTGGCACGACAAGGCCCTCTGGTTCGTCCGGGTGAAGCGCGACCGGGGCGCCGCCACCGTTCCGGAGTGGGAGGCCCTGCGCACCGCCGCGGAGGGCATCAAGGCCCACACCCTGTCGCGGCTGGGCGCCTACCTGGAGGAGTTCGAGGCCAAGGCCGCCGCCAACGGCATCCAGGTGCACTGGGCGCGGGACGGGGAGGAGCACAACCGCATCGTCCACGGGATCCTGGAGCGACACCGTGTGTCACTGCTAGTGAAATCGAAGTCGATGCTCACCGAGGAGCTCCACCTCAACCCGTACCTCGAGGCCCGGGGCATCGAGGTGGTGGACACCGACCTGGGGGAGCGCATCGTGCAGCTGGCCGGGGAGCCGCCCTCCCACATCGTCATGCCGGCCATCCACCGCAAGAAGGAGGAGATCGGCGAGCTCTTCCACGAGAAGCTGGGGACGCCCAAGGGGCTCTCCGACCCCACCGTCCTCACCGGGAAGGCGCGCGTCCACCTGCGCGAGAAGTTCCTCTCCGCCCAGGCCGGCCTCACCGGCGTGAACTTCGCCATCGCCGAGACCGGTGGCTTCGTGGTCGTCACCAACGAGGGCAACGCCGACATGGGCACCACCTTGCCCCGGGTCCACGTGGCCTCGATGGGCATCGAGAAGGTGATCCCGCGCCTGGCCGACCTGGGGGTCTTCCTGCGGCTGCTGGCCCGCAGCGCCACCGGCCAGCCGGTGTCCTCCTACACCACCCACTTCCACGCCCCGCTTCCCGGCGGCGAGCTGCACGTGGTGATCGTGGACAGCGGGCGCTCGCAGATGCTCTCCGAGGCCCACCGGCGAAAGGCGCTCTCCTGCATCCGCTGCGGGGCCTGCCTCAACACCTGCCCGGTCTACCGGCGCAGCGGCGGGTACAGCTACAGCTACCTCATCCCCGGCCCCATCGGCTCGGTCCTGGGGCCCCACCGCGACCTGGCCGGCCACGCCAGCCTGCCCTTCGCGTCCAGCCTGTGCGGCTCCTGCACCGACGTCTGCCCGGTGAAGGTGGACCTGCACCACCAGCTGCTCGTGCTCCGGCAGGAGGCCGGCGAGGAGAAGCTCATCCCGCTGGGCAAGCGGCTGGGGATGAAGGCCGCCGCCTTCGCCATGGCGCGCCCCGGGCTCTTCCGCGCCGGCGGGCGGTTCGCCCGCTGGGTGCTGCGGGCCGCGCCGGGCCTGGCGCGGTTCGGGCCGGCGGCGGTCTGGCTGCGGGGGCGCGAGCTCCCCGAGGCGCCCCGGGAGAGCTTCGCCGACCTCTACGACCGCGAGACGGCCGGGAAGCCGGAGGAGCGCTCGTGACCGCCCGTGAAACAATCCTCGCCGCCCTGCGCGCCTCGGGAGCCGAGCCGGTCCCGGCTCCTCCGCACCCGGTCCCGGTGAAGCAGGGCGATCCGGTCGCCCGCTTCCTCGAGTCGGTGACCGCCGTCGGGGGCCAGTCGTACCGGGTGCCCGACCTGGCGGCGCTGGCGGCCGGGGTGGCGAAGCTCCCGGCATGGTCCTCGCCTCGCCGGGTCTCGCTGGTGGCCGGCATCCCCGGCGGCACGGTGGACCTCGAGGCGGTGGACGACCCGCACGAGCTCGCCGACCTCGACGTGGCGGCCATCCCGGGCGAGCTGGGCGTGGCCGAGAACGGGGCGGTCTGGCTCAAGGGAGAGAGCCTGGGCCCCCACCGCGCGGTCTTCGTCATCCCCGAGCACCTGGTGCTGGTGGTGAACGCCGCCGACATCGTGAACGACATGCAGGAGGCCTACGGGCGCATCACGCTGCCGCGCCCCGGCTACGGCGTCTTCGTCTCCGGCCCGTCCAAGACCGCCGACATCGAGCAGTCGCTGGTCATCGGCGCCCACGGCGCCCGCTCCTGCGCGGTCTTCGTGGTGGGATAGCTAGCGGAGCTTCTCCTCCACCGAGCGCATCTTGCCGGCGATGGTGTGCTCCTTGTCGCGTCGGTCGTCGATCTTGAGCAGCGTGGACACCCGGACCGCCCCCGCCTGGAACGGAGCCTCGTGCATCCGGCGGACGACGGCGAGGATGGCGTCGAGGTCCCCCTCGATGATGGTCCCCATGGCGGTGAGCTGGTGGGTGAGGCCGCTCTCGCGGAGGATCCGCTGCACCCCGGCCACGTAGCGGGAGACGCTCGGGGTCGCGGTCCCGATGGGGGTGATGGTCAGGAAGACGACGGCCATGCGAGATCCCTTCCGGTCAGCTCTCGGAGACCCGCAGCACCTGGCGGCCGACGCGGACCAGGTCGCCGTCGCGGAGCTCCCGCTCGGCACGCGTCGGGATCCGGACGAAGGTCCCGTTGGCGGAGCCCAGGTCGCGCAGCCGCGCCGTCCCGTCCCCCTCGAGGAGCACCTCGGCGTGGGCCTGGGAGAGGAACGGGTCGTCGCCCAGGTTCACCGCGCAGCCGGCGCGCCCCAGCGTGACCGACGGGCCGCTCCGCAGCCAGACCCGCCCGCTCACGCCGCCGGCCAGCCGCTCCTCGAGGAGCACGGACTGGGCCGCGGGGCGCGGGGAGCCGAGGCGCCGCGTCCCGTCGGGCGCGGGAGGGGAGGGCGCGGGCAGGGGCCCGCCGAAGCGCAGCAGGCGGTCGCCGAGGGCGAAGGCATCGCCGGGGCGGATGGGAACCGAGAGCCCGCGCAGGCGAAGGAAGGTCCCGCCGGAGGATCCCTCGTCGCGCACGAAGAGGCGGCCGTCGCGCAGCGAGAAGGTGGCGTGCCGGGGGGCGAGCCAGGGGTCCTCGGGGAAGGGCAGGGAGGCGTCAGTGCTGCCGATGGTCGTCTCGGAGGCGATGAACTGCAGACGCGACCCCTCCTTCCCGTCGCCACGCTCCAGGACGAGGTGGAACGGGGCGGCCCCGCTCCACGTCCCGGCGCCGCCGCCCGCCGCGGCCGGCTCGAGCGCCACCGACTCGAAGGGAAGGGGGCCGGGAGCGGAGCGGTCCGGAGCGCCAGGGAGAGGGGCGGGAGCCTCCGGATCGGGGACCGGCTCGAGGAGCTCGATGGGATCGGGGGTGGAGGTGGGCTCGAAGTCGGGGTCGTCGAGGAGAACCGCCTCGAAGTCGATGGGCGGAAGGTCGCGCGGAAGTTCCTCGCCGGCGGCGGCCGGGGCCGGTCCCGCCGCCAGCACCGGCGCGGGGGAGCGGGGGCCCAGCGCCTCGCCGCAGGAGACGCAGGCGGTCGTGCCCGGCTCGTTGAAGGCGTCGCAGTTGCGGCAGACGCTCCCCAGGATGCCGGTGAGGCGGGACATCTCGATCTCGGCCCCGCAGGCCGGACACTCGGTCATGGCGGGGTCGAGCGGCGAATTGCAGTGGAAGCACTGGAGCAACGGAGACCTCCGGTACGTTTCTACCCCGGCCCGACCTCGGTGCTCAACGTCCTTGCCGCGACGAGGCACGGGGGGCTAGGCTGAAGGGCTCGATTGCTGCGGCTCAACGACATCCTCGACAAGGTCGCCGCCTACCACCCCGCCGCGGACCTGGACCTCATCAAGAAGGCCTACGTCTACTCGGCCAAGGTCCACCAGGGGCAGATCCGCAAGTCGGGCGAGCCCTACCTGGTCCACCCCCTCGAGGTGGCGGGGATCCTGGCCGAGCTCCGGCTCGACGAGGCGTCCATCGTCACCGGCCTCCTCCACGACACCATCGAGGACACCCTGGCCACCCGGCTGGAGATCGCCGAGCTCTTCGGCGAGGAGGTGGCCGACCTGGTGGACGGGGTGACCAAGCTCTCCCAGTTCTCGGCCGGGAACACCAAGGTGGAGAAGCAGGCGGAGAACTTCCGCAAGATGGTCGTCGCCATGGCCAAGGACATCCGGGTCCTGCTGGTGAAGCTGGCCGACCGGATCCACAACATGCGGACCCTCGAGCACATGGCGCCCGAGAAGCAGGACCGCATCGCCCAGGAGACCCTCGACATCTACGCGCCGCTCTCCAACCGGCTGGGGATGCAGTCGGTGAAGAGCGAGCTCGAGGACCTCTCCTTCAAGTACCTGAAGCCCTCCGAGCACGGCGAGCTCCAGGAGCGGCTGGCCACCAAGGCCAAGGAGCGGGACCGCTTCGTCGAGGAGGTGGTCCAGCTCATCCAGGGGCGCCTGGCCGAGAACGGGATCCAGGGAAAGGTCTACGGACGGGTCAAGCACCTCTATTCCATCTGGCGCAAGATGCACGTGGGGGACCTGCCCTTCGAGCAGATCCACGACCTGGTGGCCTTCCGGGTCATCGTGGGCACGGTGGCCCAGTGCTACGAGGCCCTCGGCCTCATCCACTCCTTGTGGAAGCCGGTCCCCGGGCGCTTCAAGGACTACATCGCCATCCCCAAGCCGAACCTGTACCAGTCGCTCCACACCACCGTGG
>CAIQRS010000168.1 GCA_903874275.1 uncultured Anaeromyxobacter sp. | reverse complement strand
TGGGAGTGTGGGGATATGTTTTTAACGCCACAAGGGCCGGTCAGGGTATAGCAGGGCGACAAGGCCCCGCCACCCGCCGTCGGACCCGAGTCGGACAGGCACGCCTTAGTGGCGGCGAGTCTCGGTGATCGGGTCACAGGGGAAGAATCGACGTCCAGGGCAGGGCCGGTGTCCTTCGCAGAAGCAGGGGGAGAACGTGAGCCCGAGCAGGGTGAGGGCGTGCGCCTCGGCCGGGCCGACGGTGTAGGCGCCGGAGCGGAGGTGGGCATCGTAGTTGTAGGTGAGTTCGGCGCCGCGGCTCAGGGAGCGGCGGGTGGTGCACACCAGGATAGGTAGGTGGCAGCCCGGTGGCCAGTACCAAGAGGCCGCGCAGCTGGGATCCTCGCATTTGTGGTTGAGCATGGCCGCCTGGGAGGTCGGCGGCGAGCCACGCAGGCAGACGCGGGCCGCGTCGACGTAGGGTACGACGGTCGAGGAGCCCATGCGGGTG
Organism: uncultured Anaeromyxobacter sp.; assembly: GCA_903874275.1. Lineage (GTDB taxonomy): Bacteria > Myxococcota > Myxococcia > Myxococcales > Anaeromyxobacteraceae > CAIOAK01. The sequence goes on along the minus strand of CAIQRS010000168.1, from coordinate 1,922 downwards.
TCCGGGAGTTCGAGGAGGAAGTGGGATGACGGAGGCGGGAGCAGGGTGAGACTCCCCCAGTACGCCGCGACCCGTGCGCCGTGCGGGAGCGTGTAGCCGTCCGCGAGAAAGGTGCCCCGGCCCGAGCCCGGGGAGGCACGGTGCACAAGGCCCGGGATGTCCCAATCAGGGAGAGCCGAGGGGAGGGCAGCATTGAGCTCCGCCGCCCAGGTGCGGAGGGAGGCCGGCGTGGCAGGAGCGGCGAAGGGCGGGCCCCGGGTCGAAGACATGTCAAAGCGCGCCTGCCCCAGCGGCCGGGGGGGCGAGGAGGTCAGGCCGCGCGGCCGAAGGCCACGTGAGCGGTGTGGGCCGGGCGCGGGCCGGTGGAGGGGAGGCCGGAGCGGTAGTCCATCGCCAGTTGTACGGGGGAGAGGGAGTTCTCCAGGGGAGCGGCGACACGGTCGCTGAGCCGGGCGGGGCGGGAGCCGCGTCCTCGTCGCATTCGACTTCAAAGTCCCCGTCGGGAGTGATGATGAGGTCTTTCTGGTCGTCGTCCGAGCCGGCGAGGGAGTGGGGGGGAGCCAGCCCGGCAGCGTGGGAGCGGCGAGCCAAGGAGACGCTGAGGCGGGGGGCAGGGCGGCCCCGCGGCTGCGCCGATCCGTCATGCGTGGTAGGGGGGGGCAGTTGGGCCGCCGAGCCGCGTTCGTCCCGATGAGGGAGCCGGAAGTCCTCGGTGAAGCAGTCGAGGAGGATCTCCGTGGTCGTAGGGGGGGAGAAAGCCAGCGGATGGGAGGGGGCCGGCGCCGCCTGCAGAATTTGGCCGAGGCCTTGGTCGCCAGGCAGGAGCCCGGGAGGTGCGCCGTGGGGCGCGGCGGGCGGAAGGCCGGCGTAGTGACAGAGGAGGGGGGTCAGGGCCGCCCGCTCCATATCGGCCACCGCGGCCATGACGTTGGACAGGTGTCGGCAGGCGGCGACCACGCGACGCTGGGCGGTGCGGGAACGACAGGCGTAGAGGTCGTGGTTCGGGTCCGTGCCCATGATGCGGACAGCGTCCATGCTCGCCCGCTCGATGGCGGCATGCGCCTCGGCCAGCCGCCGTTGACCATCGGGAGTGGCACCGAGGGGGGGCGGGTGGGGGGCCGGGGGCCGCCTGACGATGGAGGGGGCCGTGTAGAGGCCCCGCGTGTACGCCGGGTCGTATAGAGGGCCGTACGATGGCGGTTTCATCACGGGAGCGCAGAGCGAGGGGGACGCCGCCCGCGCGTCGTACACGAGGCGATGCGCGCCCGTGTCCACCCGGGGGCCGGCCGGCGCGGGGCCGCCGAGGTCGATCGGGTCCGGCGCCGGGCGTTGCTCCGAAGAGGCCCGGCCGGCGAGGGACGGTGAGGGCGCCCGGCCGCGGGGCACCGCGAGGGAGTCCGTCGGGGGGGGGAGGGGCGGCGAGCCGTCGCGGCGAGGTGAGCGGGCATTGTGCCGGCGGTGAGGGGATGTACTGTCCCGGCGGAGCCGCGGGAGGGACCCCTGCGGGGAGAGGTGTCGGCGGGGCCGAGCCTCGCCGCGTCCGGCCGGAGAGTCGGCGCGGCGGCGGTGGTCGTTGTGGCGTCGGGGGGGCGAGCGTCGGTGCGAGTCCCTCCGCCGGTCCGGGCGGGTATCCCGCGTCCGCGACCGCGAGCGGGAGCGGGAGGGCGATGCGGCAGGGGAGGCACGCCGGGCCGTTGGCGAGCCACGCTGGGCGGGAGCAGGGAGGGCCACGGGGGCCGGCGGAGCGGGCGGCGGTGGGGCAGCGCCGGCCGGAGGGTACGGGAAGGCGATCAGCGGGGCGTAGCCAGGCGGGGGCAGTGATCCCCAGGGCGCGCCTTGGGGGTACGGTACGCAGGGCGGGGCCGCAGGTGGAGTACCACGTTGTTCGAGCAGGGCCAGGAGGCGATGTTGCATCCCTTGGG
>CAIQRS010000167.1 GCA_903874275.1 uncultured Anaeromyxobacter sp. | reverse complement strand
CTAATGAATCGGGCGGAATCCCGCAGAGCGCCCGTCCAGGGGAGGCCGGTACCCGCCCCGTTTTAGTCACTTTACGTGAATCAAGTACCGGGCATAGTTCCCGACACCGTCCCGGGGGAACCGCGATTCCGAAAGGGATGAGGACGACATGCCCAGCGTGGCCCCGACATCCGCCGACCGGCCCCTCGACGACATCGAGGTTCCGGCGGAGGTCATCGAGAACTGGCAGAACACCGTCGACATCCTCGCGCGGATTTCCGGCACGCCGGCGGCGCTGATCATGCGCGTCCATCCAGAGGAGATCGAGGTCTTCGTCTCCAGCAAGAGCGAAGGCAACGTCTACCATCCGGGGGAGCGCGTCCCGCTGGATGCGGGTCTCTACTGCGAGGCCGTGATGAGTTCGCGGCGAGAGCTCCTCGTGCCCAACGCGCTGAAGGACCCGCGATGGGACAGGAACCCGGACATCGCGCTGGGGATGATCTCCTATTGCGGGCTCCCGATCCTCTGGCCTGGGGGCCAGGTGTTCGGCACCATCTGCATCCTCGACACGCGGGAGAATGGGCATTCGACGCTGATCCGGGACCTGCTCGCCCTGCTCCGCGAGGACGTCCAGTTCACCCTCCGCACCCTCCGCGACACGTTCAAGGCCCGTCGATCCAGCTCGGAGGCCACGGAGTCGGCCATGATCAGCGAGGGGAGGTTCCGACTCCTCTTCGATCAGGCCACGGACGCGGCCTTCGTGGTGGAACGGGTGGCGGGCGCCGGTCCGGTGATCCGCGATGCCAACCAGGCGGCCTGCCGGCTCCTGGGCTACACCCGGGAGGAGTTGCTCGGTTGGACCGGGTCGGTCCCGGCCCTTGCCTTCCCCCTCGGCGGGGCGCCCCGCACGCCGGGTTCCGGTCACCAAGCTGGCATGAACTCCCCGATCGAGATGGAACATCGGTCCAGGGACGGCAGCATCCGGAAGTTCGAGTGCTCCGTGAGCGAGCTGGAGATCGGCGGGCGGTCCTACGCCACCGTGGTGCAACGCGACGTCACCGAGCGAAAGCTGGCAGCGAAGGCGCTGGGGGAAAGCGAGGCTCGACTCAAGCTCGCCATGCGCGGAGGAGCGCTGGGCCTCTGGGACTGGGACGTGCCCTCGGGCCGGGTCGTCCTCGACGGGCACTGGTCGGAAATCCTCGGCTACTCGCCCGGCGAGATCGAGCCGCACGTCTCGACCTGGGAGCGGTTCGTCCACCCGGACGACCTGCCGCGGGTTCGGGCGGCGCTCGAGGCCCACCTCCGGGGTGAGACCGAGGCCTATTCGACCGAGCACCGAGTCCGTCACAAGGACGGGCACTGGGTATGGATTCTCGACTCCGGCCTGGTGGTGGAACGCAGCCCGGATGGTGCGGCGCTCCGGGCGACGGGCACGCACACCGACATCACCTCGCGCAAGCTGGCCGAGGATGTCCTGGCCCGCTCCGAGGCCAGGTACAGGGGGCTCTTCGAGTCCATGATGGACGGCTTCGTCCTCGTGGGCATGGACGGCCTCATCCGCGAGTCGAACGAGGTCTATCGCCAGATGCTGGGGTACTCCGCCGCCGAGCTGGCGGAGACGAAATACACGGACCTCACCCCCCAGGCCTGGCATGCGGCGGAGGCGCGCATCGTGGCGGAGCAGGTTCTCCCCCGCGGATACTCGGACGTCTACGAGAAGGAGTACCGACGCAAGGACGGGACGGTGTTCCCGGTCGAGATCCGGGTTTTCCTGTTGAAGGACGGGGATCGACCCCTGGCGATGTGGGCAATCGTCCGGGACATCACCGCCCGCAGGCGTGCGGCCGAGGCGCTGAACTCCCTCCAGGCCCAGCTCGCGCTCACCTCGCGTCTCGCCGCCCTGGGAACGCTGGTCGCGGGCGTCGCCCACGAGATCAACAATCCGCTGGCGGCGGCACTCTCCGACCAGGATCTGGCCATGGGAGGCGTCCGGGCGCTCCAGGACCGCCTCCGTGGGAGCGTCCCGCTGGACCGTGAGGCCGAGAGCCAGCAGCTCCAGATGGTGGTCGAGGAACTGGGCGAGGCCCAGGATGCCGGCCGGCGAATCGAGCGCATCGTCAAGGCTCTCAAGACCTTCGGGCGACCCAACCACGAGAATGCCAGGGAACGAGTCCGGTTGATCGACGTCGTCGATCTGGCCATGCGCTGGCTCCCCGCCACGATCGCCCGGACCGCCACCATCACCGTGGAGAACGGAGGTGCGCCGGACGTCCTGGTCACACCGGGGCAGATCGCAGAGGTCGTCGCGAGCCTCGTCACCAACGCGGCGAAGGCCACGGTGGAGCGGGCACGCGGCGTCATCGTCGTCCGCGTGGGCCCCGGCAAGGCGGGCATGGCGCGCATGGAGGTCATCGACCACGGAACGGGCATCAAGCCCGCGGTCCTGCCGCGCATCTTCGAGCCATTCTTCACCACGAGTGACGTGGGGAAGGGAACGGGGCTCGGCCTGTCCATCTGCCACGCCATCGTGACCGGGCATGGCGGCACGATCACGGTGGAGAGCGAGGTCGGGAGGGGCTCGACGTTCCGGGTGGAGTTGCCGGCCGCGTCCCTGGATGCGTGAAAAGGGAAGGGGCGGTTCTTGAGTGGGGGCTGCATGAAGCGCAACCTGGTCGCGTTGGTTTGCGTGGTTGGCCTGGCCTTGAGCGGTGGCGCCTGCGGCGACTCAGGCCCCGTCCAGCCCGATCTGGCCTTCGCGCCCGACACCTTGCCCGGGGCCCAGATTGGGCAGAGTTACTCGGTCACGATCTCGGTGTCGGGCAACGAGACGCCTGTCTTCAGCCTTCAGGTGGAGCGAGGCTCGCTCCCGCAGGGGCTCTCCCTCACACACCAGGCCGTCCAGAGCCTGGGGGTGCTGGAGGGGACGCCAACGCAAGCCGGTTCCTTCGCATTTTCGATTCGCGCTTCCTGCTTCGGGACGAATCGCCCGGGCCAGGAGGGAATCAAGGACTACTTGCTCGTCGTTCAGTAGCGGACGCGTGATCCCCCGAACACCCGCCCACGCACCTCGGGAAGCTGCGCCGCCCAGCCGGCATCGGCAGGGGGGACTGCCCACCGCGCCGCCAGTTGCTCGACGAACCCCGGCACGAAGCCTCGGTCGTGGAACCGGGCGGCGTAGGTGTCGCGGAAGCCGGGCGTCCAGAGGATGTTCAGCGGGCAATCGCAGCCCTCCGGATCGTGCCAGACCCCCCGTGCATCCGGCACCCGCACCACGCAACCGCTGATGGCGGCCTCCCGCAGCAGGTTGCTGTAGTGGTCGTACGAGTAGAGCGTCCGCGTCCTCCGCAGGGTGTCTCCGAGCGCCGCCATGGTCGGTGTCAGGTCCTCCAGGCGCTTCATCGGCGCGCCCGGGCCCAGAGGGAATTTCCGGCGGAGCGCGCTCCCCTTGTGAGTGAAACTGCAGTCGAGCACCTTCGGCACGGATGCATCCGGGTAGATGTGGGCTGGATCGACGAGGCCCACCCAGAGCACGCGCCCCGCGCCGATCGGCTGGCTGACGGCGGCATTGATGTCCGGCAACTTCTGCAGGTCGTAGGCGAACAGCATCTCCGAATCCGGGTAGACCGCGTCACCGCCCAGCAGGCCCGGGGAGTTCAACACCCAGCGCACGACCTTGCTCGCTCGAAGCGGGTTGCCCGGAACGACCTCGGGGTAGATGACGATGGCATCACAGGCCGGGCCTCGATAGCCGGGCACATCCCACGGTGAGAGATCGGCCGGTCCGATCAGGTGCCAGAGTGCCCTGGCGACGCGGTAGCCGGCGCCACCCAGTCTTCGGAATGCCGATTCCTGGTGGCGATTGCCGCGCAGGTCGTGCCAGGCCACGACCGCGGCAGGGTAGCCCGCGTGATTGAGATGATGGCACAACCGGTACAGGGCCCGGACGCCGGAACTGCGGTGGGTGTACCTGGGCGCGACGATGAGAAAGGTGAACTGCCGGCCTTCCGCCAGACGCGGCCGGGGTAGCCACTCGCTCGGCCTAGGCCGCATCGCGATAGGCCGGGAAGAAGGGCGTCTGCGGACGCCGCGCGCCCGAAAGCACCGCGTAGGCCTCCGCGTCGTTGACGATGCAGAGCAGGTGGACCGGCAGGGATGCGTTCGCCCAGCGCTCCTTGAACGCGCGCAGTCCGTCCGCCCCGGTCGCCGGCATGCCACCCGTCAGCAGGCGCAGGCCGCGCGCTCGGGCCTCGTCCTGCAGCCCCTTCATCAGCAGATACGAGGCATTCCAGGTCAGGCCGGACTCCGTCGTCACCATGTGCAGGACTTGCAGGAAGTCGCCGATGACCAGGCCGCAAGCCATGGCGCCGATGTCTGGAGGATTGCCGACGCGAAAGAAGACGGCACCAGGTAGCGCGGCGATGGTGGTGAAGTGCTCACGCGGCATGTCGAAGAATCCGCCCAGGAGGCTCCGACGCACCTTCAGGCGCTCGTACAGTTCGGCGATGGCGAGTCGTCCTTCCGGGTCGGTGACGACATCGAAATTGCCGATCCGTTCCGCCTTCCGCAGTCGTCTACGGCCGCGCCTGCTCAGTTCCGGCGTCGGGAGGCCCGGGTCGTAGACGAAATGCTGCTTGAGCAGGCGCACGTTCAGTCCGCCCTCCTCCGGCGGCTCCCAGCCGGGCTGGGTCACCACCGTCAGCGTCACCAGGTGGCGGAAGCCCTCGAACAGCGCCTCGACGTCTTCCGGGCCGTTGATCCAGCGATAGGGCCAGGGGCCGACCCCGTCGAAGCGCGCCGTGCCGGGAATGGGTCGCCTCAGGACGGCAACGGGATGAGCGGGGTGGACCTCGACCTCGCCCAGGTTGGCCAGGCCGCCGAGGTAGTCGGGCGACGAGAACGGGCAGGTGACGGGCATCCAGCGGCTACGGCACCACGACGGGCGTCGGCCCCGCCGGCGTCTGGAGGAGGTGCCCAACCATGTTCGCCTGTGCACGCTGCACGAGCGCTTCCCGGGTCCAGTCGATGAGGAAGCCGTGGGCGACGCCCGGGCTGGCTGCGTCGTCCACCGGGCACGTGCCGCCGGTGTCGGTCATGTACCACTGGACCCCGGGGTGGGCCGACTCCGTGAGGGGCTCGACGGGCGCGAGGCCGACGAGGGCATAGAGCAGCGCGGTCTGGGCGTTCGGGACCGTGTCGTCGCAGCGCGCCCCCATGCCGAGCACCGCCTTCGGGGCCTGGGGCGTCGCGCCGGACGGATCGGCGAGCAGGTCGGGGAGCGGCGCCGAGACGAGGTGGCGGGCGAAGTTCACCGGATCGGCCGGATCGAGCGCCCACTTGAAGGCGATGATGAAGCGCAGGTACGCGGGGGTCCAGGGCTTGGCGTCGATCGCCTCGAGGAGCATCGGGTAGAATTCCCGGATGAGCTTGTTCGCAGAGTTCTCGATGACGTCGAGGAGCGGGCCACCGCCGGTGGCCAGGACGGCGCGGGAGATCCGAGGATTGGCGGCGAGGTCGGCCGTACCCTCGATCGACCCGATCGACTGGCCGACGTAGAAGACCCTGGCCGCGTCGACCGGCACCGAGCCCTCGGGGAGACCCGCGGCGACGCGGACGAGCCCGTTGCCGCCCGTGCTGGTGAGCACGCGAACGAGCATCGACTCGTCGAGGATGTCCTGGCGGAAGGTGTCCCTCGCCTGGAACAGGCACCTACCCACCGGGATGTCGGACGAGGCCGCCGGCGGGCCCACCCCGCCCGGGCCGCCGTCGAGCGTCTCGAGCATCCAGCCGAACGAGATGCAGAGGTCGCCCAGGCCCAGCCGGATGGCGTCGATGGCCGCGACGGCCATTCCGGCGTCGGCGAGGGAGCGCGCGACCTTGAGGGCGTCCCCGCGCTTCCCCACGGTTCCGAATCCGTGGTGGTAGATCACGAGCGGCCAGCCGCCGGGTGGAGGCGCGCGGTCGGGAAGGGCGAGGAGGACCGGGATGTCCTCCAGCCTGCCGGCGTCGGGGTCCGTGTAGAACGCCCCCGTCGCCGGGTCGAGCCGGTTGAAGCTGACGATGGTTCCCTCGAGGTACCGGACGCCGGGCGTGAGCACCGTGTTCACGGGGTCGGTCACGTCCTCGAAGAGCTTCTCGAACTCCGTCACCAGGCTCTCCGGGGTGACCGGGTGCACCTCCTTCGGGGCGTCCGGGAACCGGTCTGCCCCGGTCGAGGCCAGCTTCGCGTACGGGAGGGCGCCCAGCCGCAGCGCCTCCGTCGTGAGACTCTGCGTCCGGAAGAGGTAGGCCATCGCGACGTCGGACCGTGCGAGCCCGTGATCCTCGGCGAGGGCGCTCGCCACCGGGAGGAGGCGGAGCCGCATCCCCTCGAGCCGCGAGGCCTGGGCCGGCGAGAGCGCCGGCAGCTGGGAGGTCGCCCCGGTCGGTTCGCCGGCGCAGGCGGGCGAGGGGGTGCAGATCGGGTGCTGGAGGAGCAGGATGCGTCCCAGCGTCGTCCGCGAGATCGGTTCACCTTCCGTGTCGGTCACGGCGCGCGTGATCACGACCGCGTACTCGGTCCTCTCCTCGAGGGGGGGGAGGGCGAGCGGGCCGGACGGCGTGGGGACGGTCACGGCGGGCTGGAGCCCCACGTTCGTGGATCGGCAGGTCTCTGCGAAGTCACCCGCCGCGTTCACCGGGATGCAGGGCATCTGCGTGGCGGGGTCGATCGTCACCACCGGCGGCTGCGCCAGCACCGCGGAGACCTCCGTCGCCGCGCTCCCGCCGGCGCCCAGCCGGTAGAGGTGGACGCCCCTTCCGGCCGAGCTGCGCACGCTGCTCGCCCGGATGGGCGCGGAGGTGGGAGCGATCGCGAGGGCGGAGGTGCTGAAGCCGTCGAGGGTGGAGAGCTCCGGCGCGCCCATCATCGAGGCTGCCGCGCCCGAGACCCGGTTCGTCGCCGGGTCGAGCAGGAAGTCGGAGGGGATGGGGACGGAGCCGCGCGCCGGATCGGCGACCACCCAGGTGGTCATCGCCGCGACCTGGAAGGAGCCCACCACGCCGATCTCCTCCAGGGGGAATGCCGCGGCCTGCACCAGCCCGAGGAGCGGCCTGTACCGGTCCTGCAAGGACTCGAGCCTCGGCAGCGGGCAATCGGGCCGCGATGCGGGGCAGGTGAAATCGGAGGAGCGTCCGAAGAGGAGGAGGTAGGTGGTGGAGGAGGGCTGGATGGGCGCGCCGCCCAGCGTCCTCGGCCCCTGTTCGCCCCCGCGCAGCGCGTAAGCGTACCTGGCGCCGGACTTCCAGCTGGAGGCGCCGCCGTCCATGACGGGCGTCACGATGAGGGTTCCTGCGGTGGCCCCCGTCTCGTAGGAGACCTGCACCGTGGGGAACAGGAACTGCCCGGCGGCGGGCATCTCGAACACGAGGAAGTTGCAGCCGGCGGGCGTCCACGGCCCCGTGCAGGGAACCACCGACTCGACGTCCAGGTCCGGGGCCTCGCTGGTGACGCCCAGGCCGGTCGTCGTCAGGGCCGCGAGCGGAAGGCGGAGCGGAACGACCAGGTCGGCGGGGTAGCCACCCAGCAAGGCGAGCTGTCCGCGAAGCTCGTCGTCCGCGTTCCGAGGGGCGAGGATGTCGGGGCTCCAGGCGGAGTCGATGGCGAGCGCATCCGGCGCCGGGAGAACGCCAGCGATCGGGTCGAACGCGGCGGTGACGACGGTGCTGGGCTCCGGGGGAGGGGACGAGCCACAGGCGGCGAGCACGACGGCGAGACAGCCTGCCACGAACCCCCTCGAGGACCTCGCGAGAGACATCATGACCTCCTCACTGCTTCGTCCCCCGGTGGATCTTCGTGCGCCGGCGCGGCCGGCAACTCCAGCCGGAAGGTGGACCCCTTGCCGACCTCGCTCTCGAACGTGAGGCTTCCTCCGTGGGCCGTCGCGATGGACTGGCAGATGGCGAGGCCGAGCCCCGACCCACGTCCCGGCCCGACCGGACGGGTCGTGAAGAAGGGATCGAAGATGTGGTCGCGAATGGTCGGATCGATGCCGATCCCGTGGTCGATGACCTCCACCCGGGCCGTGCCAGGAGGACCCGGCCCGACCCGGACGACGACCGTGTCTCGCTGCCCCTCGGGCGTTGCCTTCGCCGCATTCGAGACCAGGTTCACCAGGATCTGCTCGATCTGCCCAGCGGACGCGACGACGTCCGGGGCTCCGCCGTTCTCGACCCGGATGGAAGCCGTGCGGGCGACGGTCGCGGGGAGCCATCGCATCGCTCCGTCGATGATGTCCATCAGTCGAGCCGGCTGTCGCCTGGTGTCGGGCCTCCCGAACACGGTGAGGTCCTTCACGATCCGGGCGATCCTCGCCCCACCCGCCTGCGCGTCTTCCAGTGCCTCGACGACGCCGTCGAGGGCGCGCCCCTCGGTCCCCCGGTCGATCGGCGAGTCCCCGCGCAGGCGCTCCCGGACCTCGCGCACCACTTCCAGCGCGATCCCCTGGTCGGCCATCTCGGCGGAGAGCGGGTTGTTGATCTCGTGGGCGACGCCCGAGACCAGGGTTCCCAGTGCACTCATGCGCCCCGCGACGGTGAGCTTCATCTGAAGCGCCCGCGTCTCCGTGACGTCGCGCACGATGGCCCACATCGCCACGGGGCGACCGCCCTCCTTCAGCAGGAACGTCCGGAGCTCGACCGGGAAGACGGTCCCATCCTTGCGCCGGTACTCCTTCTCGTAGACGTCCGAGTAGCCACGCGGGAGGACCTGCTCCGCGACGACGCGCGCCTCGAGCGGATGCCAGCGCTCCGGGGTGAGATCCCTGTAGGTCATCCGGACCAGTTCCTCGGCGGAGTACCCCAGCATCTTCCGGTAGGTCTCGTTGGACTCGCGGATGACGCCGTCCATGCCCACGACGACGAAGCCGTCCATCAGGGAATTGAACAGGCCCCGGTACTTCGCCTCGCTCGCATGCAGCGCCGCCACGGCCTCCTGCCGCGCCGTCACGTCCTGGACGAGGGAGAACACCGAGACGAGCTTTCCGTCCCGCCCGTACAGGGAGGAGTTATACCACTCACAGTGAATGACCTTGCCGTCCTTGCGGACGCTTCGGTCCAGGCTGACGCGGCTGGGCCGGGCCCCGGCGGCCACGTCGTCCATGATCGCACGGGCCTTCGGCCCGTCCTCCTCCGGCACCCAGGGCGCCTCGTCGATGCGCTTGCCGAGTACCTCGTGATCGAGCCACCCGAACATCTCCGTGGCGCGAGCGGTGAACCGCGTGACCCGGTAGGCGCCGTCCCATTCGATGAGCGCGAGCGGCGTGTTGGTGACGTGCTGCTTCAGTTGGCGGTGAGCGGCCGCGAGCGCCTCCTCGGCAACCTTTCGCTCCGAGATGTCCTTCGCGATGGCGACGATGCTCTCCACGCTGCGGTCGTGCCTTCGCGTGCAACTCGCCGACAGGCGGACCCACAGGACGGTCCCATCCTTGCGGATGTATCGCTTGTCCCGTGAGTAGGTCTCGCTCTCGCCGGAGAGCAGCTTGCCCACCTCCGATGCGTCGGTGGCCACGTCGTCCGGGTGGGTCAGTTCCCGCCAGTTCACCCCGAGCAGTTCCTCGCGGGTGTAGCCCAGCATCGCGCAGAAGTGGTCGTTCACCTCCACGAAGCCCTTCCCCGCTTCGGTGATGGCGATCCCCACCGAGGGCGACTGGAAGAACGCGCGGAGGCGCGCTTCCCGGTCTCGGAGGGCCTCCTCGACCTGCTTGCGCTCGGAGATGTCGGTGTAGGTCCCGGCCATCCGCGTCGGCTTCCCGTCGGCGTTCCTCTCCACGATCTTCCCGCGCACGAGGACCCAGACCCAGTGACCGTCCTTGTGGCGGAGGCGGCGCTCCGCTTCGTGGCGCTCCATCTCGCCACGAACGATGCGCTTCTGGGCCCCGCGTGCGGACTCACGGTCGTCGGGGTGAAGCATCCCTTCCCAGGTCGAGACGCTCGGGGCGAGTTCGGAGAGGCGGTACCCGAACATCGCCGCCCATCGGTCGCTGAACTCGACCTGGCCGGTCTGGATGTTCCAGTCCCAGAACCCGTCGTTCGAGCCTTCCAGGACCCGGGCAAGCTGCGCCCTGGCCTCGCGGAGTTGCTGGGCCTGGGTCCTCTCCTCCCGCAGCTCTGCTTCGAGCGGAAGGGCCCACTGTCGGGCGTCCGCCGAAGACGTCAGGCTTGCCACCAGCAGGTAGACCCCCCCGAGGTACTGGGCGATTCGACCCACCCAGCTGATCGGGCTCCCGAGGGCCGGCTGGAACAGGATCCCGACGAGCCCGACCCCCAGGAGCACCAGGCCCAGCGCGTACCACCGTCGGAACGTCGCCGCTTCTCCATTCACCAGGACGAGAAAGAGGCCTGCTGCCCCGAACAGGGCCACGCTGGTCGCCAGCACGATCTGGCGCAGCGGGGTCCCCCCGGTCCCCTGCACGAAGAAGGTCGGCGTGGCGTTGCCGACCGCGAGGTAGGTCGTGCCGAGCACGAAGCCCAGCGCGGCAGCGTAGGCGACGCCGAGGGCGAGCACGGGGGCTCGCACCGGAGCCCTTGGGCGGTACGACATCCACGCCCCGACCAGGCTGGCGAGGCCGGCCGCCAGCATGCCCGTGTTGTGGACGGTGGCGGTGACGTTGGGAGATTGCCCGCCCGCCAGCGCCGCCGCCACGAACGCAGCCCCCATCACGAGCACGCCAGAACCGAGGAACAGGGAGCCGGGCGCTCCCGTCGCGACGAAGGTTCGCCCTGCGAGCAGCGCGACGAAGCCCGAGGTGCAGGTCACGAAGGTGAAGTTGAGGACGGTCAGCAACTGCCGGGACTCGTAGGACCTGTCGAGGTCCAGGTACCAGAGCACCCCGGTGGCGGCCAGGAGGAGCGCCGGGGGTCCCGCCGCCCACGGCGCGAGGAGGTTTGCGAGCCTTCGCCCGGGCAGGAGTCCGGGCTCCATGTGGCTGCCGTCAGTCAGGGTTGGCCCTTGTCCCTCGAGGTTGCGCCCGGGCAGGCGCGAAGGTCCCGCCTTCACGCTTGGTTGCATGGTAGTGCGCCGGAACGACCACGGTCTTGCCCATTCGGGTATGGACCCGAGGGCTCCACGTGCCCTCCGCCCCCCGCTGTAGACTGCCGGCGGCCCCGATGCCGCGCCTCGACGCCAACCACCCGGTCGCCGCCGTCCTCACCGGCCTGCTCGACCGTTTCCGGGTCGAGCGCGAGATCCCCCCGCTCGCCCCCGACGAGCGGCTCGATGGCAAGCTCGCGCTCGTCACCGGGGGCGCCTCGGGTCTGGGCTTCGCCACCTCCGTGGATCTGGCCCGCCGGGGAGCCCGGGTGTTGCTGGCCGACCGTCGCGAACCGGAGCGCGCCCGGGACCGGGCCGTCGCCCTGGGAGTTCCCCCGGACCGGATCGAGCCGATGCAGGTGGACCTCTCCGACCTCGACGACGTCGATCGGCTGGCCGCGGACCTGGCCCGCCAGGGGGCGCGCATCGATCGTCTCGTGCTCAACGCCGCCATCGTCCCCACCGTGGCGCGCACGACGCCCCAGGGGCTCGACGAGATGTTCGTGGTGAACTACCTGTCCTCCTTCGCGCTGGTGACGCGGCTGCTGGAGAACGGCGCCCTGCCGCGCGACCGGCGCCCCGGCGACGTGCCACGGGTCGTCGTCGTCTCCTCCGAGGCGCACCGCTGGAGCCAGGGCGTCCCACCCGTCCGGCTCGACGCCCCGCGCGACGGCTCACCCCGGCGGGTGCTCGCATGGTACGGGACCTACAAGCTCATGCTCACCACCTTCGCCTGGGAGCTCGCCCGGCGGACGCAGGTCGATGGGAGCCCCCGGGTGTCGGTGCTGGCGCTCTGCCCGGGGGCGATGCGCACCGGGATCGCGCGCGAGCTGCCCGCTCCGCTCCGCGTCCCGCTCGACGGGCTGATGCGCCTCTTCTTCCAGGACCCGTTCGTCGCCGACGAGCCGGTGCTCCACCTCGCCTGCAGCCGAGCGCTCGAGGGACGGACCGCGGTCTACCTGCACCGGATGGCGGTGAAGCAGGTGGACCCGCGCGCCGCGGACGAGGGCGCGGCGCGGGCGCTCTGGGAGCGGAGCGAGGCGGTGCTGGCTGCCTGGCAGGAGCCGGTCAGTCCACCGGCAGGTTCGCCCTCCCGAGAAGCCCCTTCCAGCGCAGGTCGGAGTGCAGTCCGCGGATGAGCGGGTCGTTGCGCACGTCGCAGATCAGGTAGCCGCCTCCGGTATCCAGGGATCGGTCCATCCAGGCGAAGGCCTCGTCCGGGCGGCCGGACCAGGCCATGACCCGGGCGACCTCCCAGGGGTGCTGCGGCCCGAACCGGGATGCGTATTCCGCCCGCGCCCGCGCCGATGCCTCGGGATGGCCGAGGCCGTGCTCCGCGAGGGTGGCGAGGAAAAGCCGATCGGCGGCGTCCTCCTGGCGAAGCGCCCTCTCGAGCACCTTGTCGGCCTTCCCCTCCAGGAGATCGGCGACGCCCAGGATCCTCTCCGCGATCGGAGAAGGTGCGATCTCGAGCGCCTTTCCGGCCGCCTCCCGGGCTCCCTGCAAGTCTCCGGTCTGGAGCAGCAGGTTCCCGAGGTCGCACCTCCGATCCGGCGAGAGGGGATCGATCTCGACGGCGCGCTGGACGGTGCGAACGGCCTCGCCCTCGAGGCCCGTGGCGTTCTGGACCATCGCGAGGCGTCCCAGCGCGAGCTGATCCGACGGGTTGAGCCGAAGGGCCCGCTCGAGGTCGGCCCTGGCTCCGGCCCAGTCGAGGTCGAACGCCATGCGCAGCCACGCACGGGCCGAGTAGCCGTCGGGGTCGTCGGGCGCGAGCGCGATGGCCCGGCCTGCCGCATCCCATCCGGCCTGGCGCATCTCCGGCCGGGCATGTCCGCTGGACAGGATGACGGGAAGGGACGTCGCCAGGAAGGCCCATGCAGGCGCGTAGCCCGGGTCCATCCTCACGACCGCTTCCAGCGTCTCGATCCCGCTCCGCAGGTCGTCGTCGGAGACCGCCAGGCGGAGCTTCTGGTAGGCGAGCCGGTACTGGGCGTAGGCCTCCTGGGTGGCGGGCCTGCGTTCCCGCCCCGTTCGAAGGAGCTTCACCCGCAGCGCCTTGGCAACGTCCCGGGCGACGTCGTCCTGGATGGCGAAGGCCGCTCCCACCTCCCGGTCGTAGCTCTCCGACCAGAGCCGGGAGCCGTCGAGGGCGTTCACGAGCTGCGCGCTCACGCGGATGCGGTTCCCATCCGTGCGTACGCTCCCCTCCAGGATCGAGGTCACCCCGAGCGTCCTTCCGATCTCCCCCGGCTCCACGTCCCTTCCCTTGAAGAAGAACGAGGAGGTGCGGCCGACGACCTTCAGCCCCTCGACCCGGGTGAGGACGTTCAGGATCTCCTCGGCGATCCCGTCGGACAGGTGCTCCTGGTCCTTCAGCGGGCTCATGTCCGTGAAGGCCAGCACCGCGACGGAGGGGGGCGCGGGTGGAGTCGCCGCTCCCTGGCCGGCCGTGCCCTTCCACGCGTACCAGGCGACTCCCGGCATCGCGACGAGGAGGCCAGCCGACACGAGCAGCGCCGCGGCGCGGCGCGGGCGCGACGAGCGCTTCTCCCCCGAGGGCAGGGTCCGGAGGGCCTCCTCGAGGGGTGCGAGCGCCTCCAGGACCGCCGCGCCATCCCTGGGCCGGCCCTCCGGAGCCCTGGTGAGCATCCGGCCGACCAGTTCCTCGAGCCCGGGAACCCCGGGGACCTCGAGCTTCGCCGCGGTCGCCGTGCCGGACGACCAGCGCCCCCCGTTCGCGCCGAACGGGTATCCCCCGGAGATCATCCGGTGCAGCATCACCCCGAGTGCGAAGACGTCGGTCCGCTCGTCCTCCGGACCCTCCGTCCACTGCTCCGGAGCCATGTAGGCCGGCGTCCCGCCGCTGAGACGCTGTCGTCCGAAGGCGTGCGCCATCCCGAAGTCGAGGACCTTCACCTGCCCCTTCGTCGTCAGGAACACGTTGGCGGGCTTGAGATCCCGGTGAACCACGCCCTCGGCATGCGCGTGGGCGAGGCCGCGGGCCACCTCCACCGCGACGTGAACCGCCTCGAGCGTGGGCATCGGCCCCCTGTCGAGCCGCTCCTCCAGCGTCCTCCCGCGCAGGAGCTCGAAGACGAGGTAGGGCAGCCCGCCTTCGCTGCGGCCGGCGTCGTGCAGCGTGACGAGGTTCGGGTGGGACAGCCGGGCGATGGCCTCGGCTTCCTGGAGCACCTGTGCCTCCCCAGGTGCCGCCGTTCCGGGCCTCACGACCTTCAGGGCGACCATCCGGCCGAGTTCGCGGTCCCGCGCCTCGTACACCGCGCCGAAGGCGCCCCGGCCCAGCTCGCCGAGGATCTCGAAGCGTCCGACGACGGTCCCGGGCGCCAGCGGGGCTGGCTCGGCCTCGCGCTGCTCTGGCGCGGCGACGATGAGCTGGAGAAGCGCGGTCACCACGCCGGGCTTCACGCCTGGCAGTGAGCCGCCGTCAGCCCCGGTGCCTGCCCCCATCGCGCCCCTCCGAACTCCGGACGAGGCTACCCGATCGGTGGAACCGGAAGCCATCTGCGGCGGCACGGGCGCCGGGGTCGGCCGGCGACTGCACCGGATGGTTCCGGTGCGCGAACCGCTTCATCTGGCGCCGGGAGCGCCGCACGTGTCGGCGATATCGCGCACGAAGTCCGGGGAGATGAGCTCGAAGCGCACCCCGATCAACCCGGCGATTCCCAGGCGGGGGTTTCCTGGCCGCGCCCACACCACACGTCCCGTGAAGCGCTCGTCCTGGCCTCGATGGTTGATCGACCCCTCGAATTGCGAGTCCACCGGAAGGACGCGCATCACGCTGGTGCAGAAGCCTCCGGGGCCAAGATCGTTCGTCAGGGAGGATCCCCTTGGCGTGACGACGCGAACCCGGACCCTGCGGCGCGGGAAGGTGCGGGGAATCCGAAGGCCATCTCCCATGTGCCCTGGATACACCTGAGCGAGGACTCATGGCAACGCCATGTACCGTGAACGCGATACACGATTTGGGGCGTAAAAATATATTCAAGTACCAGGGCTGCTCGTTCCCCCGGCCCTCGCCGCCGTGGTGCCCCAGGAGTGACGGCAGGTGAAGCGTCCCTGACCCCCGGGTCCCCACCGTTCGCCGCCGGGCATCCCGTCCCGATGTGTTCCCGCGCCCTTGGCTGCCTTTTCAGGGGGCATCCTTCCTGCATCAATGGTCGTGTCCCCAAGGGGGCCGCGCCACCGCCGTTTCGACGAGGGAACAACTCCATGATTCGACGATTGGGTCTTCTCCTGCTGGCCGCCTGCGATGGTCTTCAACGGGAAGAACGTGGACCGGGGGCGAAGCGCAACGCCACCAAGGGCGGTGTGCCCCTCTACCTCTTCGCGGCGCAAGGCGTATCCCTCGTGGACCACCAGGCCGAGCGTTCGACCGGGGTCCGCGCGAGCTGATATCGCTCTGCCGGCCGCACCTCCTACCTGCTGACGACCCGTCGCAGCGCACCCGCGAGCCCGAGCAGGGCGAGTGCGAGGCCGCTCCCCGCGCCGGTCTGGCAGCCTCCGCCGCCTCCTCCTCCCCCGGAGTCCGCCACCGCTGCCGCACTGGTGGTGAACTGGACGTCGAGCCCGTAGGCGGTGCCCACCGGGTTCGTGGCGTATGCCCTGACGTGGTAGCGCGTGGCCGCGGCGAGGCCGGAGAGCGCCGCGGTGAAGGCTCCGGTGCCGGCTCCGCTGGCGGCGCAGGAACCTCCCACCGCGGGGCTGGCCGAGGTGGCCCAGCAGATCCCGCGCGCGGTCACCGCGGCGCCCCCGTCGCTCGTCACCTCTCCCCCGCCGGTGGCGCCGGACGCGGTGACGGCCGAGATCGCCGCGGTGGTGACGACGGGGAGGGAAGCCGGGACCACGGTGCCCGGGGCGCTCACCGAGAAGTCGTCGAAGGCGATCTGCATCCCGTCCTGCGGGTGATAGCCGTTGAAGATGGACAGGGACAAGGAGCCCACCGGCCCGGACGGGCCGGTCGCCGACTGGAGCTCGACCCAGGCCGAACCACTCCAGTAGGAGGCGGTGATGGTCGTCCCCCCGGTCCGCGTGAGGCGGAGCGAGCCGGTCAGGTCGGTGGTGATGATGCCGGGCCAGGGCACGATGCCCCCGCCCGAGAAGGTGAAGTGCGAACGGTGGGTTCCCACCTCGGTCCATCCACGGTTCGAGGGACGGGCGGTGCCGGGAGCGTCCGCTTCCCCCGCCCGCCCGTCGCCATTTCCCGACATCGGTCGTTCGTAACCTCCTGAAATCCCGTTCGGTCCGGACTGGCAAGGCAGATGCAGAACCTCCTCCCGTCTACCAACCTCGACGCAGCCCAAGGAGAACACCATGAACCGCAAGACCCCCAGCATCGTCGGCGCCGCAGTCGGTCTGGCTCTCTTCCTCGCCATCGCGCTGCTCCCTGCGCTCCTCTACGGCGGATACGCGGGCGTGATGCTGGCCGGCGGGATCTTCGGGACGCCGGTGCAGCCCACCTTCCTGGTCCGCGCCCTGATCGTCTTCGGGATGGTGATGGGCGTCACCGGAGTCGGCGCGCTGTTCGCGGTCGGCGGAGCGGTCGCCGGCGCCGCGGTGGGCGTCCTCGCCGAGACCCCGGCCAAGAAGGCCGCCGCGGCCACCAAGGCGTGAGCGAGAAGTTCACTCCGGGCAAGTGGCCGCGATGACACGAGAGGCTGGTCCGCGAGGGCCGGCCTCTTCGTGTAGTGTGCCCACCGCGAGAAGCCCCGTCCGGGCCTCCAGGGGGCGAGACATGGAACGCACGCGAATCTTCGATCCGAACCGCCCCTCCCGCGTCTTCCTGGCGGTCCTCTGCGCCGCGTTGCTCGTCCCCTGGGGCGGCGCGCCCCAGGCGCAGCAGCCGGCCCCGGCCGCCGCTGCCGATGCTCCCCCGCCAAAGCTTCCCCCCGACCAGCTCGACTCGCTGGTGGCGCCCATCGCCCTCTACCCGGACCCGCTGCTGGCCCAGACCCTGGTGGCCTCGACCTACCCGCTCGAGATCATCCAGCTCCAGCAGTGGCTCGCGAAGAACAAGGACCTGAAGGACAAGGCCCTGGAGGAGGCCGTCGCCAAGCAGCCCTGGGATCCGAGCATCCAGTCGATGGCCTCGGTTCCCGAGGTCGTGAAGCGGCTCGGCGACGACATCCAGTGGACGACGGCGCTCGGCAACGCCTTCCTCGAGCAGCAGTCCGACGTCATGGACGCCGTCCAGCGCATGAGGGCGAAGGCGCAGGGGACGGGTGCCCTGAAGAGTTCCGAGCAGCAGACGGTCCAGACCCAGGTCATCGAGCAGAAGACGGTCATCGTCGTCCAGCCCACCAACCCCCAGGTCATCTACGTTCCCACCTACAACCCGGTCTACGTCTACCCGCCGCCGGTCTACCCGTATCCGCCGGTCTACTACCCGCCTCCTCCTCCCGCGGGAGCCGCGCTGGTGGGTTTCACGGCCGGCATCATGATCGGGGCGGCGGTGGGCGGTTCCTGCTGCGGGTGCGGCTGGGGGAGCAACAACGTCAACATCAACGTGAACAACAACTACAACCGCAACGCCAACATCAACACCGGCGGGAACAACAACTGGAGCCACAACTCCCAGCACCGCGGCGGCGCGCCCTACTCGAACAAGGCCACGGCGAGCAAGTACGGCGGATCGGTGCAAGGTGGCTCGCGCCAGGCCAGCCCCGGGCCCAGCGCCGGGTCGAGGAACTCCGGCGGCTTCGGGGGCGGATCCGGCGGCTACAGCGGAAGCAGCGCCAAGGCGAGCAGCTCGCGGGGCGCCTCGAGCATGGCCTCCTCGAGGGGCGGCGGCGGTGGCGGCGGTGCGAGAGGCGGCGGGGGTGGCGGTGGCCGAGGCGGCGGAGGGGGTCGGCGATGAAGACCATGAACGCGATCCTCCTGGCCTGCGCGGTGCTTCTCTCGCCGGCACTCGCCGCGTCCGCAGAGCCGGCTGGCAAGCCCCCGGCCCCGGTGAAGCAGCGCACCTTCGACACGCCCCGGGCCGCGGCCGATGCGCTCGTCGCAGCCGCCGGCGACTGGAACGTCGCCACGCTGAAGGAGATCCTCGGTCCGTCCGGTGTGGACCTGGTCGTCACCGAGGACCCCGTCCAGGACCGGAACCAGGGGGCGGCCTTCGCCGCGCTGGCCCGGGAGCGGAGCGAGATCGTCGCCGACCCGAAGAATCCGGACCGGGCGACCCTGGTCATCGGGAAGGAGGACTGGCCGTCGCCCATTCCCATCGTCCGCAAGGGAGGGCTGTGGCTTCTCGACTCCAAGGCCGGGCGGACGGAGGTCCTGAACCGGCGGATCGGTGGGAACGAACTCGACGCCATCGAGATCTGTCGCGGCTTCGTGGACGCGCAGCGCGAGTACGCTTACCAGAAGCGGGACGGGTCCAGCGTGAACCAGTACGCCCAGCGGATCGTCGGCACCCCCGGGAAGCAGGACGGCCTGGGCTGGCGCAACGCCGACGGATCGTGGGGAGGGCCGCTGGGCGAGGAGATCGCCGGCGTGATCGCCGAGGGATACTCCGATCGGGCCCGCCCGTACCACGGCTACTCCTTCAAGGTCCTGAAGGGGCAGGGGCCGGCGGCCCCGCTCGGGCAGATGGACTACGTCGTGGACGGGGCGATGATCGGTGGCTTCGCGCTGGTGGCGGCGCCGGCCGACTACCGCGTGACCGGCGTGAAGACCTTCCTGGTGAGCCAGGCCGGGGTGGTCTACGAGCAGGACCTCGGCCCGAAGACGGTCGAGCGGTTCCAGGCCATGGAGCGCTTCAACCCGGACAAGGGCTGGGTCCCGGTCGTCGAGCCGTGACGGCCGGGCGCCCGGCTACTTCTTCGCCTTCTCCAGCGTGATGGCCACCGCCTCGACGTAAGTCGCGAGGAGCTTGTCCCCGACCTTGAGCCTCTCGAGCTGGATCTTCGGGCCGGCCTTCACCTTGTAGAGGTTCCCGCCCGGGCCCTCGATCGTCACCAGCCTCCTGGCGGAGTCGATCTTGGTCACGGTCACCGTGCTGCGCATCCCCTTGCCGGCCGTGCCCGCCGAGATCTGGCCTCGATCGTCGCGGGTGGCGACCGCGATGTCCGTCGGAGGGACGAACTCCGCTCCGGCGGGCTGGAATTCCAGCGCGAGCCCCTGCTCGAAATCGATCACGACCTTGTCGCCGACGGCGAACTCCTCGAGCCGCTTCACCCCCGGGCCGACCTTCATCGTCTCCGTCCCCCCCATGTCGTGCTGCAGGGTCACGATGCGGGTGGGGACGTCGATGGCGTAGACGGTCGCGGTGATCCTCAGCGTGCGGGCCGCCACGGCCTTCCCGGGCGTGCCGCTGGGCTGCATCTCCACCGGACGCCTGGTGGAGAGGGGCGGAGCCGCGGCCGGAGCCGGAGGCGGAGCAGGTGCCTGGGCGTGAGCGTGGGCGGCGGCGGTGATCAGGATCGATGCGAGCGGAACCACGAGCACGGTTTTCACTTGGAGTCTCCTTCCGTGGAGGCGGGTGACGGGGCAGCGCCGGCCGGGACGCGGTCGAGGTCGCCGACCCAGGCGACGAGCAGCGTCCAGCTGACGGCCAGCAGCACCGGACCGACGAAGAGGCCGACCACGCCGAACGCCAGCACCCCGCCGATGACGCCGGACATGATGAGGAGCAGGGGGAGGTCGGCACCCCTCTTGATGAGCACCGGACGGACCAGGTTGTCGAGCGTCACGGCCAGGAGGGAGAAGACCAGCAGCACCGTTCCGCGTCCGGACGCACCCGTCGAGTAGAGCCAGATGGTCGCCGGCGCCACCACCAGGAGCGGGCCGACCTGCGCGATGCAGAGGACGAGGACCACGGCGGTGAGGAGCCCGGCGTGCGGCACGCCCGAGAGCGCGAGTCCCGCTCCCGCGATCAGGGTCTGGGCCAGCGCGGTGACGACGATCCCCAGCGCCACGGCCCGGACGGCCTTGGCCGCCAGCCGTCCCGAGTTCTCGCCGCGTTCCCCGGCCAGGCGGCGGAGGAACCGGAGCACCCCCCGCGCCGCCGTCTCGCCGGAGGCGTAGAGGATGCCCGCCACGATCACCGTGAGCACGAGCTGGATCAGCGTCGTCCCGATCCCTCCCGCCCTGGCGGCGACCCAGCTTGCGGCTTCCTTCATGTGGGGCTGGACCCGGGCGAGGAGCGACTCGGGGCTCCCGGCCATTCCCTGCCACTTGGCCGCGATCCGCTCGCCCACCACCGGGACCTTGCCGAGCCAGTCCGGGGGTGGGGGGAGCCCATCGGTTGCGAGGGAATGCACGAACTTTCCGACCCTCTCGGAGTTGTCGGCGATGGTGGAGATGCCGACCCAGGTCGGGACGACGAGCAGGGTGAGCAGGGCGAGGACCATCACCGCCACGGCGGGCCCCCGTCGCCCCCCGAGCCGCGCCTGGACGGCGACCAGGACGGGCCAGGTGGCGATGACGATCATGGTCGCCCAGACCACGGCCGCGGCGAAGGGCAGCATCACCCAGATGCTGGCCCCGGTCATCGCCCCGAGGGCCAGGACACCCAGGGTGATGCGGGGGAGGTCGTATGTCGGTGGCGAGACGTTCACGGGGCGTCCTTGGGCGAGGATCAGCGGGACCTGGACCATACCACCCGGCCTCGCCAGCGTAGACACGCTGCGTCACCAGGCGTCTTGACCCCCGACAGGGCGACCCATGTGGGATAGGATCCGCCACGGCATCGGAATCCACATCCCGTGGAGGGGACATGATCCGCTTCGACTCGAAGGCCGCAAGGTGCCTCGCCGCCGCAGCCCTGCTGCTCTCGACGCTTCCGGTGCTGGCCCAGGAGGAGAAGATGGGTCGCGAGCTGGGGGGGCACTACTTCATGCCCTCGCACCTCATCGAGGATCCGTTCTCCTACACGGCGTTCGCGACCTTCTTCGGCCTGGGATCGGGGAATGCGCTCGGCCCGGAGTTCCAGGCCAATCCACCCGCCATCATCGGTGAGAAGTGGTACGGCTACACCGGGCTCGGGCTCGGCATGCTCATGAACGTGAAGATCCTCGAGTACCTCTCCGCCCGCGCCCTGCTCAACACGACCGCCTATCTCGGAACGGGCAGCGGCGCGGCGCTCACGATCGGCACGTCGGCGCGGATCACCGGCGACATCGGCGTGAAGGGCAGCCTGCCGGTGGGGAAGGACTGGCGCTTCTCGGCCTCCCTCGACATGGCCTATGGACCGGTCTACTCCCTCCTGCTCGCCAACGGGCTCTACGACTCCATCCAGGCTTGTCGCGTTTCCCCTCAGCAGTGCACGTTCGACTTCGGCTCGGGATTCCAGACCATCAACACGGTGACCTGGCTGGCAGGGCTCGCAGGGTCCTGGGCCCCGACCCCGTACCTGGGTTTCACCGCGAACGTGGGATTCATCGCCCCGACCAAGACCGGCGACGCCTCCATCGCGCAGAACGGGGTGACCCTGGCCGGTTCGGGAGAGTTCGACTTCCTGCCGCTCGTCAAGTGGCTGCCGCTCGGCGTGAACGCGGCGTATCAGCTCACCACCGGGGTCGGCGGCAACAAGGTCCCCACCGCCAACGAGGCGGGATTCGGCCTCTACTACACCGGGCGGCCCCACCTCGCGCTCGGCCTGGAGATCGACTGGAAGTGGAGCACGCTCGAGACCCAGCAGACCTCGACGGCAACGCTGGCCTGGCTGAACTTCCGGTACTACTGGAACTGACCCGCGCGTGGCCCGCGACCCCGCCATCCAGAGGATGCTCGTCCGGCGGGTGGGGGTCGCCACCCTGCTGGTCTCGGCCGCCGCCGCCGCGCTGGTCGGCGCCCGCGAGGCGGGGCGCACGGAGCAGCTCGTGCTGGAGCGGGCCGAGCAGGGCGCGGCGATGATCAACCTCGCCCTGATGCCCCAGCTCGACGCGGGGCTCCCCGACGGCCCCGCCGTTCAGCGCGTCCTCGATCGGCTTTCCGCGTCGCGGGCCGGAGCGGCCAGCGGGCGCTTCGTCGCGGTGGCCATCCGCGATCCCTCCGGGCTGGAGGTGGCGCGCATCACCGCGGCGGAACGGCCGGCGGGAGGGGAGGGGCTCATCCCGGTCGAGGTCCCGCTCCACGACTCCACGGGCCGGGTTGCCGGAAAGGTGGCCGCCTGGTTCGAGGTCTCGGCGGAGGCCCGCGCCGAGGCACGGCGCCGCCTGGCGGGAGCCATCGCGCTGGCGGTGGGGATCGTCCTCGCCACCGCGGCCCTCCTCCACCCCATCGTGTCCCGGCTGCTGCGCAGGCTCGAGACCCTCTCCCTGAGCCTGCTCGACGCCAACCTCGAGACGCTCGGCGTCCTGGGGAGCGCCATCGCCAAGCGCGACAGCGACACCGACTCCCACAACTTCCGGGTCACCGCCTACGCCGCCCGCCTCGGCGAGGCGGCGGGCCTGCGCGGGGACGGCATGCGGGCGCTCCTCAAGGGCGCCTTCCTCCACGACGTGGGCAAGCTGGGCATCCGCGACGCGGTCCTGCTCAAGCCGGGGAAGCTCGACGCCGCCGAGTTCGGCGAGATGAAGCGGCACGTCGCCCACGGGCTCGACATCATCGACCGCTCGGTCTGGCTCCGCGACGCCAGGCCGGTGGTGGGGCACCACCACGAGAAGTGGGACGGCTCGGGCTACGGGGACGGTCTCGGCGGCGACGCGATCCCGCTCCCGGCCCGTGTCTTCGCGGTGGCCGACGTCTTCGACGCGCTCACCTCGCGCCGCCCCTACAAGGAGCCGATGTCGGTCGAGGAGGCCATGGCCATCGTCGAGAAGGGGCGCGGCAGCCACTTCGACCCGCAGGTCCTCGACCTCTTCGCGGGGATGGCGAAGGAGCTTCATCTGAGGTTCGCCTGCGACGAGGGGCAGGCCGCGCACGCCGAGGTGAAGGCGCTCCAGGAGCGGCACTTCCGCGGGGAGCTGGGCGCGCTCCT
>CAIQRS010000166.1 GCA_903874275.1 uncultured Anaeromyxobacter sp. | reverse complement strand
TCCCCGTCCGAGTCCTGGAAGCTCCGCACGAAGAGCTCGTAGAAGACCGCCCCGTTGGCCCAGGACGGGTAGCGGGGCGGGGCGACGGTGGTGCCCGCCGTGAAGGTGCGGGTGCCGAGCTCGGGCGGCCTGGTCGTCGCGCAGGCGGAGGCGAAGGTGGCGAGGACCGCGGCCAGGGTCAGGGCGTGGAGGCGGGAGCGCATGGCCA
This sequence comes from uncultured Anaeromyxobacter sp., assembly GCA_903874275.1. Taxonomy (GTDB): domain Bacteria; phylum Myxococcota; class Myxococcia; order Myxococcales; family Anaeromyxobacteraceae; genus CAIOAK01. Next base: position 2,814 of record CAIQRS010000166.1, on the reverse strand, counting down.
GGCTTCATAGTAGGTTCCGGGCATGGGCGACAAGCTCTGCCCCAAGCTGATCCTCGAGGGCACGCGCCTCACCGGGAAGACGGAGATCGCGCTCGCCCTGAACGAGCATCCCCGCTTCGTGGGAACCCGCCGGTACCGCTACCCCTCCCCGCTCGTCTCGGCGGAGTGGTGCGCCTTCACGAACTTCCCCTGGGGACGGGGGCTCGTGAACTACGACCCCGGGGAGGAGGCGCGGGCCATGGAGACCTACGCCACCTGGGTGCGCCTCTTCGAGCTGCTCCCCTACTATTCCTGGATCGTCGACCGTTTCCACCTCTCGACACGCGCCTTCCAGATCGGGGCCGGGCGCCCCGACCCGGACCTCGGCTGGCTGGAGGCGCGGCTGCGGCCGCTCGGGTTCCGCCTGGTCCTGTGCACGAGGCGCCCGGAGACCTTCGAGGAGGCGCGACGTCGCCGGCTGGAGGTTTCGGGAAGTCCTCGGCAGTACGACGACCTCTCGGTGTTCGAGCGCGAGCAAGCGCTCTTTCGCGACCTGGCCCGGAGGTCCTCGCTCCCCTTCCTCGAGCTCGACGTGACCGACCTCGACACGGGGAGTGCCGCCGACCGGATCGCGAACTGGTACGCGGAGACCGGCGGGCTCTCCGCGCCGTGGGGTGTCGGCGGCGGCGTGGAAGGAGCGTAGGTGGAACACCGACCGCTCGGAGCCACCGGGCTTCGCATCTCCGCAGTCGGACTCGGTGCCGGGCGCATCGGGGGACCGGACGTCTCCGACACCGAGGTCGACGCGCTCGTCGGGACGGCGCTCGACCTGGGCGTGACACTCCTCGACACCGCGCCGAGCTACGGCCTCTCCGAGGAGCGGCTCGGTCGCGCCCTGGCAGGCCGCCGGGAGCGGGTGGTGCTCTCCACCAAGCTGGGTTACGGCGTGCCGGGCATCCCGGACTGGACGGGCCCGTGCATCACGGCCGGCGTGGACGTGGCGCTCTCCCGGCTGCGCACCGACCGGCTCGACCTGGCCCACCTCCACTCCTGCGGGCTCGACGTGCTCGTCCGCGGCGACGTGGTGGACGCTCTCCAGCGGGCGGTGGCAGCCGGCAAGGTGCGGGTGGCGGCCTACTCGGGCGAGGACGAGCCGCTCCTCTGGGCGGTCCGCTCGGGCGCGTTCGGTGCGGTTCAGTGCTCGGTGAGCGTCCTCGATCAGGGGCCGCTCGCCGGCGCGGTCTCCGAGGCGAGCGCCCGCGGGCTCGGGGTGCTGGCCAAGCGACCGCTCGGCAACGGACCGTGGCGTTTCCGGGATCAGCCCGCCGAAGGGGATGTCGGCGAGGCCTGGCGCCGCTTCAGGGCGCTCGCCCTCCCGCCCCACCCTCTCGGCTGGGCCGACCTCTTCGCCCGCTTCGCGGCCTTCGCACCCGGGGTCTCGGCCATCCTGGTCGGGACCGGCCGCCCGGCCCACCTCGCCGAGGTGGCGGCCTCGGTGGAAAGGGGGGCGCTCGAGGCTCCCGTGGCGGGGGCGCTCCGGTCGGCCTTCCTCCAGGCCGGTGGGGGCTGGACCGGGCGCATCTGACGGCGGTCGCCGGGCTTGCACCGAAGGCCCCGACGGCCTATCTGGTACGCCATGCCCACTCCACCCCGCCTCGCCCCGGCCCGGTCCCGCGTCCTCTCCCTCCTCGCAGCGGCGCTCGTCGCCTCGGTGGCCTCGGCCTGCAGCAAGTCGAGCGACACGCCCGCCCCCCCCCCGTCGGGCGGTGCCTTCACGCTCCACTACCACCGCGCCCAGGCCGACTACGCCGGCTGGACGGTCAACGTGTCGGCGGGTGCGAACGAGACCACGGTGAGCCCCTCCGTCACCGGCGATGCCTTCGGCTCCACCTACGAGCTGACCTTGAAGGGCGGGGCCACCACGCTCGCCTTCACCATCCAGAAGGGGGCCGAGGTAGACACCGCGGGAACCGTCTCGATCGACGTCTCGGGGTCGGTCCGCGAGGCCTGGGTCTTCTCCGGGTCGCAGAACGCCGTGCCGCGCAGGCCCCCGGCGATCCCCTCGAGCACCCAGGTGGCGGTCTACTACACCCGCGGCGACGGGCTCTACAGCGGCTGGGGGCTGCACACCTGGGGCGACCAGGTCACCGAGACCAACTGGGGAACGCCGCTCGTGCCCGTGGGCACCGACGCCGACCTGGGCGCCGGCTTCCTGGTCGATCTGAAGGCGGGCCTCGCCGGGAACTGCCCGCCCGGTTCCATCTGCATCATCGTCCACAAGGCCAGCGAGAAGGACCCCGGCCCCGACCAGAGCTTCACGAAGGCCGCCCTGGGCAACATCGTCTTCGTCACCAGCGGCTCGGCGCAGCTCACCTCGGCCCCGCGCAGGCCCGGCGCCATCTCCATCGACGGCGCCAGCGCCCATCTCCTGACGCGGGACACGCTCGCCTGGACCTCGCTCCGCGACCCGGTCACCGACGAGATCCTGGGCTGCGTGGACACCAAGGCCACCTCCTTCGAGCTCCGCTACTCGGCCACGGCCGACATCCACGCCACCGAGACCGACGTGGTGGGCGGTACCGCCATCCCGGTGACGGTCACCAGCCCGGCCCGTCTCTCCCCGACGCTGGAGGCGAAGGTCCCCAGGCTCACCCGTTCCTGCGCCTTCACGGTGGCCACGGCCGACCTCCCCAAGGTCCAGGATGCGCTGAAGGGGCAGCTGGTGGCCGTGGCGCGCGACGCGGCCGGCAAGGCGCTCAAGTCCACGCTCGTCCAGACCGCCTTCGCCCTCGACGACCTGTACGCCTACGAGGGGCCGCTGGGGCTCGCCTTCGC
>CAIQRS010000165.1 GCA_903874275.1 uncultured Anaeromyxobacter sp. | reverse complement strand
TGAAGGCAGGGCTGCGCTCGTAACCCCGTGAAACTCGTGCCCCGGCCCCGCCACCCTTCACCTGGCGTGCACACCGACGAACGGGGTGCCATCCGCCCGACCCCTCTCCCCCAACCACTTGGGAGAGGGGTCGGGCAGCTGTCACCCAAGAATATTCAAGAAGGGGCGGTTGGCGGGGCCGGGGCAAGGAGGGTGCAGTCAGGAGTTCGGTAACAGTCTGGTACAGGGTCAGGTTGGTTTGAGGGAAGAGGGAAGTGGAGAAGAGGAATCGGGTACGGAAGGGGGGGGGCGGGAAAGAGCGGTCGAGAGCGGGAAATCCGGAAAACCTAGGCACCGAAGAACGGTCGTCGAGGTCGTAAGGGAGGCACCGTGTCGCGGAGATTTCGGAAGCCGAATCGCAAGGGCACGGCGCGACGGAGGAAGATGGCCGCGGATGTTCGGTACCGCGTCATGTCGAGCATCCGGAAGCACGACACGAAGCCCGAGCTCGTCCTGAGGCGCGCGCTCTGGTCGGCTGGCGTCCGTGGCTGGAGGTGCCACGCCCGCGTGATCGGGTCGCCGGACGTCGCCTTCATCGGGCGACAGGTCGCGGTCTTCGTTGACGGCGTCTGGTGGCACGGCCACGGCGACTACCTGCCGCGAGGTCGCCGCGGCCCCTACTGGGACGCGAAGATCGCCGGCAACATGGCACGCGACCGGAGGGTCACAAGGGCCCTCCGGTCGGACGGGTGGCGCGTCGTGAGGGTCTGGGACCTGGACGTCCTGAGATCGCCAGAGAGGGCGGTCGGGCGCGTCCTACGAGCGCTGGAGAGGCGGTCCGGACCTACGCGGTAGCCCGGACCCGAGCGACGGCACCGAAACCCTGCCCGGTCCCCGGGTGCGCCGAGTGGCTGCCTCGGAGCGACAGGAACTCGCGGGGCACGGCGAGGACGCGCTCGGGGGACGGCACCGGAGTACGGCGGGGAGGGATCAGCCTCAAGGGCCTGCGCAACCGCGGCCGGCCGAGGAGCTGGACCCGGATCTCACGCCCGAGGACCTCCGCCAACAGGGAGGGCACGGCGTTGCCGGCCTGCTTCTGGACGGCGTGACGGCTGCCCGTGAGCGTGATGTCGTCGGGGAAGGTCTGGATCCGGCAGAGCTCGCGCATGCTCAACCGGCGGTTCTCCCAGTGGAACGGCCCGACCGCGGGGCCGGGCTGAGCCTGGACCGTCCAGGACGGCTTGTCCTTGGCGAGCTTGAGAAGGAAGCTCCAGAACCGCCGCCGCCATCCGAAGAGCGGCTCCCCTCCCATCCGGTCCGTGTGCCAAAGGTAGTTGTGCCCCTCGGGAATGGACGGCAGGAGGCGTGCCCACTTCCCCTTCACCGCCAGGTCCTCGGTGAGGTCCCGGGGGACATCGGCGATGGCGTCCCAGGCCGTGCGGTGCAGCTCGTATCCGAGCATGGGCTCCGCGGAGTGGGTGGGAGCGGGGAAGCGGAACTGCGTGCCGTCTCTAGCGGCAATAAGGAACACGCGCTCTCGGAGCTGGGGCACGCCAAAGTCCGCAGCGTTCAAGACCTGGATCGACGGGCGGTAGTCGCTACCCGTATCCCGGTTGATCTTCCTGATGTTGGAGAGGAGCAGCTGGAGCCCCTCATCCTTGCCGCGATAGGCCAGCCCTTCGACGTTTTCGAGAACGAAGGCCTTCGGGCGCACATCCCGGAGAACGCGCAGGTAGGCCGACAGCGTGCTCGCACGCGGGTCGTCCAGGCGCAGCGAGTCGCCGCGAGCCCAGTAGCCGGACTTGGAAAACGGCTGGCACGGAGGGCCGCCGATGAGCAGGTCGATGTCCCCCACCTTGGCGCCCCCGACATCCATGAGCTCCTCGCTCGGGATGTCGAAGATGCTCCGCTCGATGATGTTCCACTCCGGGCGGTTGGCCCTCACGGTTTCGCAGCAATCGTGATCGAACTCGACGGCGGCTACCGTTTCGAACCCGGCAGCCTCGAAGCCTAGGTCGAGGCCGCCGGCACCGGTGTAGAGGCTGATGATCCTGGGAGGTGCCATCTGGCATCTTCGTACCGCATGACCCTGACAGGCTTCAACCCTCTCTGAGGGTGAATTCCCTTGCAGTTTCGCGCGGCACGGGAAGGATCGGTCGCATGGGCATCACGATCGACCGGAAGGCGGCGGAGAAGGTGTTCGCCAAGGCGCTCGCCCTCGCCCGGTCCAGCAAGCCGCTGCCGGCCGAGTGGCTGGAGAGAACCCGGAAGGTGGCCGCGGCCAAGAGCAAGACGTTCACGCCGGTCCTGGGGAATGCGCTTCTCGCGAAGGCCACGGACAGGAAGGTGGATGCGTTCTCACTTCGGGAAGGGGAGGGGCATCGGAGCTACTCCGCGCGCAGCCTCGCGAAAGAGGTCTTCGTGCCCGCTTGCGCTGGCGCCGGGATCGACATTCGGTCCGCCGGGGCCGAGCCGCTAAACAACCAGCCCTTCTTCCACGCCGAGCGCATCGCTCCCGACATCAACGTCCGCGAGAACGCGCGCGAGGAGCTCGCGTACCTGTGCGAGTGCATCGAGCGGGTGGACTTCCTGGAGAACCAGAAGGCGCTCCAGGGCCTGGCGGCGTTTCTTCGGTCGCGAATCGAGGCGACCGGAGCGATCCACAAGGTCGAGCTCGGAACTCTTCGCCTATCTTTGGCGGACCTCGAGCGCGCCCTCGACCGCTTCGTCGCGGAGGATCCCGAGGGCGGAAAGACGGGCCAGGCCATCGGGGCCGCGATCCTCGACCTCGTGTTCGAGGACGTGCGGACCAGGCGAGTGAATGACCCAGGCGTGAAGTGGCCTGGAGACGTCGGGGTCTTCGTCAAGGACAAGCTCTTGCAGTCGGCAGAGGTGAAGCAACGCCCGGCCACGGAGACCGAGATTCTCTTGTTCGCGCAACGCCTCCAGAATGCCGGGGTCGGGCGCGCGCTCGTCCTGGCGTTCGCCCAGGGTAAGGCGCCTCTCGACTCGGAATCACTGCGCGAGAAGGCCGCCCGGCTCTACGGCATCGAGCTAGCATTGTTCTTGAGGCCCAGCCAGCTGCTGCGAGAGGCCGTCCGGTGGGCGCAAAGCGAGGTGCCGGTAGCGCTAGATGCGCTCCCGAAGCGGGGCCTTGCAAGGCTTTCCGAGATCGAGGCATCGCAAGACCGCCGCGAGGGGTGGGCGAACATTTTCTCATTCGCTACAAGGTCCTAGGAAATCTCGGTCCGGGGAATGCGAAGCCCTCGGTAGAGCGACGGCAACACGGAAGCACGAAGACCCCGGTGAGGAGTCCCGCGATCTCAACCGGTCGTGTCAGAACGCTCCGATAGTGTGCATTCGTCCAAGGGATCGCAATCGATCGCGACTCGCGCCGCGCCGATGAGCCCGAATCGAGAGTTCGGGTGCGCTGGCAACGCATCGCAACGGAGGACTTGATGGCGGCCAAGAAGCCGAAGGCAGAGCAACAGGCAACCGACGTAAGTGCGGCTCCAAGGCCTCGACTTCATAGGCTTCGGGTGAGCAACTTCCGTTCGATCGGGCCCAATCCTGTCGAGATTGAACTCGACGACATCGTGGTCCTGGTTGGCCCCAACAATTCGGGAAAAAGCTCAATTCTGCATGCGTACCAAGTAGTCATGGAGCACGGTTCCGGAAAGGGCCACCTGCTTCTAGAGGATTTTCCCGCGGGGAAACTCGACCCGAACAGGCCTCCGACGATCGAGTTGGAAACGGTCGTCTACGACAAGAACGCGCCCGGAGATCGCTGGGTGCGGACTGATCCAGGCACCAACGAGATGTTCGTCCGCGAGAAATGGACTTGGACCGAACCCGGGCCTCCAAAGAAGGTCGGATGGGACGTCGCCGCTGGTGAGTGGGACTCCAGCGCAGGCCCGTGGGGTGCCCCGAACGTTGCGCAAGCCTCCCGACCGACGCCACATCGCGTGAACGCGTTCCAAAGTCCAACCGAGCAGGCGGACGAGCTCATCAATCTCTTGAGCAAGGCCATAAGCGATCGCGTGAAGGAGTTGACGAAGAAGAAGGCCCAGGACTCGGGGGAACCCACGGAGTACGACCAACTCCTCGGATCAATAACGCAACTTCGACGTTCAATCGCTACCGACGCGACCGTAGCTGTAGAGCAGGTTCGGGACAGCCTTGCTGCCATGATCAGCGATGTCTTCCCGGGCTATTCGGTAACGTTTGATGCACGTCCAGATGACGACGTAGAGAAGGCGCTCACCCTCTACAAGCCGTCGCCCCAACTGAAGATGGGCCCCACCAACGGATTTCATTCCACCCTGGAGAGGCAAGGGAGTGGCGCTTGTCGAACACTTATCTGGGCGGCCTTGCGGATCCTCGGTGATCAAGGTGCCGCCAAGGGTGGAGGGGCCGATCGTCCTCATCTATTGCTCATGGACGAGCCGGAATTGTGCCTGCATCCTGACGCCGTTCGAGAGGCACGCAGGGTGCTATACGATCTGCCCAAGAACGGCGCATGGCAGGTGATGATCACTACTCATTCGCCGGTTTTTATTGATCTCAGTCGTGACAATACGTCGATCGCGAGAGTAGAGCGTTTGCCTGACGGAAACGTTCACGGAACAACCATATTCAGGCCCAAGCGCGCTCGACTCGACGACGACGACCGAGCGGAACTCAAATTGCTCAACCTCTGCGATCCCTATGTGTCGGAGTTCTTTTTTGGCGGGCGCACGGTCGTGGTGGAGGGGGACACGGAATTCACTGCCTTTCGTTACCTGATCGCATCGGAGCCAGAAAAGTACAGGGACATCCATATCGTGCGTGCGCGCGGCAAGGCCTGCATCGTTTCGCTGTGCAAGGTCCTGAACCAGTTCGATAAGGAGTTCTCCATCCTGCACGATTCCGATACCCAAAGAACCATCGGGAGGAAGACCAAGACCGAGCGCAACAATCCAGCGTGGACGGTCAATTCGAGGATCCTTGAGGTGTCTGAGGAGGGACGCGCGGCAGGGCGCATACGACTTGTGGCATCGGTCCCGAACTTTGAAGAAGCCTTCTTCGGTGATGAAGCCGACGGCGACAAGCCATTTTCGGCACTGGCCAAGCTGAAGCAAGACGCAGAAGCGTATCGACGAATCGCGAGTCTGCTGGATTGCCTCATTGAACGGGGGGCCGCAGTGCCCGCCGGAGCCTGTGAATGGAGTGCGATAGAGCAACTGGAGAAGGCCGTAAAGGACTTCAAGGGCGATACACACTGACGCGAGGGGTCAGGGCACCGAAGCGATCGCGCGCGAGCCATCCCTAGGATCTTGTGTCCAGGTCGTTGGCGTGTCCGTACAGCGCTCCACTCTCGAAATTCACTTCACCGAAGTCTTCGTACTTTCGCACGAAGCAAGGTATCGGCCTGCAACTGAGCAAGGGACATCGAAGCCTCTACTTGATCGCGGTTGCCGCCCGAGGAAAGAGCCATTGAGGCCAGAGTTTCTCCGGCGGCAAGGAAGAGGTCCGGCGTCACGCATGGGAGAACCGGCAGGCGACACTTCGCCTGGCCATTTCGTGGCCAAGTTGCATCCGAATCCGCTCCTTTGAGCCGATCACCCGTGTCTTGGCCCCGAGCGGTTCCCGAGTCCCTGAGCGCACTTGAGCCCTCCGTCGGCTCACTGTCACTCACAGTAAAACGTCCCCGGCTTACAGGGCGGCTCCGGCATTTTCGTCCCTTCACCCCAAGGAGGGGTTCACATGGTGAACCGCGACACCGGTGTCGCGGTGGCGCGCGTCATGGCCCGTCTGGCGGACGGTTCCCCCGATCAGGTAGCCTCGATCCGCCTGACGGGGGGGGGCGCGTGGCCAGAGGCGCCGGGGATGCCAGCGGTGGAGCGACGGGCGTCCAGCCCGGCGCGATGACCGCGCTCCTCGAGGATCTCGCCGCGGGGTCGGGGGGGCTCGCGCCCGAGCCGCTGCCGCTCCTCCCTGTATCCGTCGTCGGCCGGTTCGAGATCCTCCGCGAGCTGGGCCGTGGAGGGTTCGGCGTCGTCTACGAGGCCCGGGACCAGGATCTCTGGCGCCACGGCGACCTGAAGTTCGTTCGTCCGGGCCGCCTTGCGGAGGAGGAGAGAAAGGTCACGCGCGAGGCGGAGGCCATTGCGCAGGGCGCCTTCCTGGTCGAGGGAGACGTCGCCGGGCGAATCAGAAGACCTCGCCCGCGCCCATGTAGATGGCAAGTGCGTCCACGCCCCAGGCGAAGTCGAGCCGAACGTTGGTCCGCGATTCCCGGTTCATGAGGAAGCGAAGGCCGAAGCCTGCGGCCGGCTTGACGCTGTTGAACAGGTTCTCCGCTCCCTGCTCGTAGCCGTACGTCGGCGAGGTCACCGCCGGCCGGGACATGGTCTCGGCGTTCGCGAACAGTGCGCCACCGAAGAGGCCGTTGTCGGTGATGCGAAAGCGCCACTCGGCCTCGGCGTAGATCCAGGCGGTGCCGCGGAGGCGTCCCTGCACGTACCCGCGTCCGGTGGTTCCCTTCGCGTCCCACCCGACCGAGGGCAAGGCCATGTAGGGCTGGTGCCCGCTCGTCACCCCCTCCACCCGAAGCCAGAGCGCGAGAACGTTCCGGGGCACCTCGTCGGAGAGCCCGACGTAGGCGCGAAGGTCCGCGAGCGCCATCGTGCTCGACTGGCTGCTTCCGAGCCAGGTGGGCAACACGGCGAAGGAAAGGAGCCCGTACAGGCCGCGGTAGGGGTTGATGGTCGAGTCCCGGCTGTCGTAGAGCGCGTCCACGGACACGCCCGACACCGTGTAGGCCGACGGATCGAACCCGTAGTAGAGGCTGTAGGCGTAGTGGCTCGTCACGACCGGCGGGTCGGCCGCCAGGTCGAGCGACAGGTCGACGATGTCGTAGTACCGGTCGTACCGGAAGCCCCCGCCCAGATAGAGGTTCGGGGTCACGCTCTTCAGCGCCGACTGCCGGAAGCGGAGGAGGTTGAAGTCCATCGGCTGCGCGCCCGGAATGGGGGCGGTGTCCCCCCAGCCGTTGGTGCTGAAGCCGTACTGGACGGGAGGGATCCCGGTCCCGAGCCCGAACGTGTCCTGGTTGTAGAGGAGCCAGCGCCAGTCCCCCTGGAGCTGCCAGTCGTTGTCCGCAGTGAGGACGGTGGTCGATAGCTGCAGGACCAGCTGCTTCTGCGTGGTGAGGAGCGCGAGCGCCGAAGCGCTCGACATCGTCGTGGTGGACGGAGACCCCAGGTACATCCCGAACGTCCCGACTGCGCCGATGAGAAAGCCCAGCGCGGGGTTGTACCCGATGGCCGGGAGGACGGCCGGGTAGAGCCTCCAGGGCTCCGGAGGCGGCTTCTCCTTCTCCGACATGCCGAGGGCGACGAACAGATCGGTGCGGTCGCCATAGGGACCGCAGCGTCCGTCCGAGCAGACGTTGCCGTAGCCGAGCTTGCTCGCGCACTCCCGGCTCCCGGCACAGGCGACCGGGGCGGTGGCCGAAGGGGACGGAACGCCCTCGGCAGCGGTAGCCGGCCCGGGTGGGGCGAGTCCGAGCAGGAGCGCCGCGAGGGCCACCCTTGGAGATGGAACGAGCATCGATGTCGACCCTCCTCGAGCCATTCTAGATCCTGATTGCCGCTGCGCCAGGAACCCTCGTAAATCTACGAGTGGCGTGACGACGCGTGCGTGACCTCGACGTGGACGTCGTCACGGCGACGTCACAAGGGAAGGGCCTGGCGAATTCCCCGTGGCGTGCTGGGGCGTATGATGCGATCCGACCCGGCATGCTCGAGATCCCTCCCCACCCCAGCCTGAAGATGGACGAGCGGCTCGAGTTCGAGACGCTGATCTCCGACACGTCCGCCACGCTCATGGCGGCGTCGCCGGAGCAGGTGGATTCGGCGATCGAGCGCGCCCTCGAGCGCGTCCGCGAGTTCTTCCGGGCCGATCGTTGCGGCCTGCTGTCGGTCGACGCCGACCGGACGGCCGCGCACGTTCGCCTGGCCTGCTACGCCGAGGGGGTCTCGCGGGTTCCATCCGACGTGAACATGGTCGACGTGTTCCCGTGGGCGGCCCGGAAGGTGCTCGTCGAGCGCGTGCCCGTCCGGGTGTCCACCCTTGCGGACCTTCCCCCCGAGGCGAGCCCGGAGCGACCGAGCTGGGAGGCGATGGGGATCCGCTCCTGCCTGCTGCTGCCGATCGAGACCGGCGACGCCATCCGTCACCTCATCGTGATCCACACCGTCCACCACAAGCAGGACTGGCCCGATGCCCTCGTGACCCGCCTCCGCGTGCTCGGAGAGCTCTTCGCGGGATGTCTGGACCGGAAGGAGATGGTCACGGAGCTCCGCGAGACCGAGGCCCGCCTGTCGTCCGGAGCCGACCTCGCCGGACTCGCCCACTACGAACTGGACTACGCCCGGGGCGTTTCCAGCGCCGATGATCGCTTTTTCGACATCTGCGGTACCCCCCCGGACGAGCGGCAAGGCCTCCAGGCGCTGCGCTTCTGGATGGAGCACATCCATCCCGACGACCGCCCCCGGGTGCTGGACACGCGGGAGCTGCTGCACGACGGGAGCATGGACAGATTCGAGACCGAGTATCGCTACGTCCATCCCACCCGCGGGCAGAGGTGGATTCACCACCTCGCTCGCGTCTCGCGGCGCGACGCCGCCGGACGCCTGGCCGCATCGTACGGGGTCTTCCGAGACATCACCGAAGGCAAGCGCGCCGACGAGGAGCTGGCCGACCTCAACCGGCGCCTGATCCGGGCCCAGGAGGAGGAGCGCGCGATGATCGCGCGCGAGCTTCACGACGACGTCACACAGCGGCTCGCCGTTCTGGCGATCGACGCCGGACGGGCGGAGATCGCCGCGACGAGTGGGGAGCAGGCCGAGGCGATGCGGGCACTGCGGGAGGAGCTGGTTCGGGTCAGCGAGGACGTTCACTCCCTGGCGTACCAGCTCCATTCGTCGGTGCTCGAGGAGCTGGGGCTTGTCGAGGCGCTCCGGGCGGCGTCGGAGCGTCTCGGGCGCAGGGGCCGCGTCGAGGTCCCCCTGGACCTCGACCCGAGGGCGGACCTTCTCGGGAGGGACGAGGCGCTCTGCCTGTTCCGGGTGGCCCAGGAGGCCCTGAACAACGTGGCCCGCCATTCTCGGGCGCGGGTGGCGAGGGTCGCCGTCCAGTCCATGGACGGTGGGATCCTCCTCGCGGTCCGGGACGACGGCGTCGGCTTCGACCCGGCCAGTCCGGGAACGCGGAAGACGCTCGGCCTGGCGAGCATGCGGGAGCGCCTGCGCCTGGTACACGGCACGCTCGACATCGAGAGTGCGCCCGGCCAGGGCACGGCGGTCATCGCGTGGGTGCCGGCGCGGGAGGGCTCGTCATGATCCAGCTCCCTCGCGTGCTCCTCGCCGACGACCACCTCATGGTGGCAGAGGCGCTGAAGAGCCTCCTCTCCGCCGAGTTCGACCTGATCGGCGTGGTGGAGGACGGGCTCGCGCTCGTCGAGACGGCCAGGGAGTTGCGGCCGGACGTGATCGTGGCGGACGTCACGATGCCTCGCCTCAATGGCATCGCCGCCCTCCTCCGGCTGCGACAGGAAGGGATCCGGGTTCCGGTGGTATTCCTCACCATGCACCGGGACGTGAGCTTCGCGCGGCGCGCCCTCGAGGCCGGGGCCTCCGGATTCGTCCTCAAGCACTCCGCGCCGTTCGAGCTGATCCAGGCCATCCGGGCCGCGCTCGAGGGCAAGACCTACCTCACGCCCCAGCTCGCGGCCGAGGTCCGCGAGGCCATGAACGAGGGGCCCCAGGGGAAGAAGGACCCGATCGCCGCCCTCACGCCGCGGCAGCTGGAGGTTCTCCAGCTCCTGGCGAGGGGGCGCTCGGCCAAGGAGACCGCAGCCAGCCTCTCGATCTCGTCCCGGACCGTGGAATTCCACAAGTACCAGATGATGGAGACGCTGGGTCTCCGAACCGCCGCCGAGTTGATCCACTTCGCGACAAAGAACGGCCTCGTCGGATCCTGAACGGGCACCCTCTTCCGGGTCCTCGTAGTTTCCCCAGGTCACAGCCCCTCCCGATTCACCTAGCCTCCACGCGTGTCCAGGGGGCCCCACAGCTGCGTCCTGCTTGCCGACCGCCACCACGGCCTCGTGGAGGGCGTGCGCGGACTGCTCGAGACGGCCTTCGGAACCGTCGTCATGGTCGCCGACAAGGCGTCACTCCAGGACGTGGCCTTCCGGCTCCAGCCCGACGTTGCGGTCGTGGACGTTTCGCTCGCGCGGGAAGGCGGCCTCGACTGGCTGAGAGCCATCCGGGCGAAGTGCCCCGGACTCAAGGTGATCGCCCTCAGCGTCCACGACGAGGAGTCCGTGCGCCGTGCAGCGTTGCAGGCCGGCGCCGACGAGTACGTGGTGAAGCGGGCGATCGCGACCGAGCTTTTGCCAGCCGTCGATCGCGTTCGCGCCGCTGCGCAGCTGGGCGTTTCCACGCAGGCCAGGGAGCCATCATGAAGGTCGTCATCGTGGGTGGAGTCGCAGGTGGCGCGTCATGCGCGGCGCGTCTGCGAAGGCTCGACGAGAAGGCCGAGATCCTGATGGTGGAGCGGGGACCGTACGTCTCCTACGCGAACTGCGGGCTGCCCTACCACGTCTCCGGCGTGATCCCGAAGGAGGCGAGCCTGCTCGTCGCGAACGAGGCCTTGTTCCGCGGGAACTTCGGGATCGCGGTCCGGACGAGCACCGAGGCCATCTCCATCTCGCCGAAGCAGAAGACCGTCCAGCTCAAGGACTTGAAGACCGGTGAGGTCACCACCGAGTCCTACGACAAGCTGGTGCTCGCGCCCGGAGCGTCCTCCATCCGGCCGCCCCTGCCGGGCATCGGCCTGCCCGGGATCTTCGAGGTACGCACCGTTCCGGATGCGCGCGCGATCCGTGAGTGGATCGAGCGGGGAACCGAGTTCCTCACCGGGATGTACAGCTACTCGGGCATCCAGTTCGTGAAGCCCGTCCGCCGGGCGGTGGTCGTCGGTGGCGGCTTCATCGGCCTCGAGATGGCGGAGAACCTGATTCACGCCGGCTTCGAGGTGACGCTCGTCGAGATGCTCGATCAGGTCCTGGCTCCCCTCGACCGCGATTTCGCCCGCCTCGTCGAGGAACACCTCAAGGCGCACGGCGTCCGCATGGCGCTGGGCGATGGGGTGGCCGGATTCACCCAGCTCGAGGGCGGCGCGCTCGAGGTGGAGACGAAGTCGGGAAGGAAGCACCCGGCCGACATCGTCATCCTGGCCCTGGGCGTTCGGCCCGAGACCAAGCTGGCGAAGGCGGCCGGGCTCGAGCTCGGCGAGCGCGGTGGCATCCGCGTCGACGAGCAGATGCGGACGAGCGACCCGGACGTCTTCGCCGTCGGCGACGTCGTCGAGGTGAAGGACTTCGTCACAGGCCAGTGGGGCCTCGTGGCGCTCGCGGGACCGGCCAACCGGCAGGGGCGCATCGCCGCCGACGTGATCGCGGGTCGCAAGGCCCGCTACCGCGGCACCCAGGGAACGGCGATCATCGGGCTGTTCGGCGGCGCGGCTGCCTGGACCGGAGCGAGCGAGAAGAGCCTGAAGCGGCTCGGGGACCAGGACTTCGAGAAGGCATACCTCTTTCCGAACTCCCACGCCGGCTACTACCCCGGCGCGAAGATGCTCGGGTTGAAGGTCATCTTCCGGAAGTCCGACGGCCGTCTCCTCGGCGCACAGGCGATCGGCCACGACGGGCAGGCCGTCGACAAGCGGATCAGCACCCTCGCCCTCGCCATCCAGATGGGCGCGACGGTCTTCGACCTCGAGGAGGCCGAGCTCTGCTACGCCCCCCAGTTCGGCAGCGCCAAGGATCCGGTCAACTTCGCCGGGATGGTCGCCGCCGACGTGCTTCGGGGTGACATGCCGATCGCCCATTGGGATGCCACGGACGGCGCGTTCCTGCTCGACGTCCGCCAGCCGGTGGAGCTGAAGGTGGAAAGCGTGCCGGGGGCGGTCAACATCCCCCTGGCGCAGCTCCGGAGTCGCCTGGGTGAACTCCCCAGGGACAGGGAGATCCTCGTCATCTGCCGGTCGGCCCAGCGCGCCTACTACGCGACCCGCATCCTCCTGCAGAACGGGTTCAAGGCACGGAACCTGTCCGGCGGAATGCTCTCCCGCGCGATGGTCTTGGGGCGGTGAGGATCAGATGGCCCCGGTCCTCACCGTCGCCCTGAAGATCTCGCTGGTGCTCTTCATGGCGGGCAACCTGCTCGAGATGGGGCTCAAGCTCGATCCTCGGAATGCCCTCAGGGGCCTCCGGGACGCGCGCTTCGTCGTGGGCAGGGCACGGCCTGTCATCAAGGGGGCGACGCGCGTGGCCACGATCTCGACGGCCGTCCTGTGCGTCGTCTACGGGAATGGACTCCTCGGGATCACCGGCAGCCTGGCTGTCGCCTCGCAGGTCCTCTTCTTCGGCCTCCCGAACGACCGGAGGATCGTCCTCAACGCGGGTCCGTTCGGATGAACGCCCGCGACCGCCGCACGACGCGTAGCAGTTGAACCAGGAAAGGGACCTGCCATGGCAACGAGCAAGAAGCGATCGGACACCGTTCCGCTGGACTGGAGCGAGGTGTACTACACGAACTGTCCGCTGGTGTCGGCGAGCAACGTCGACCAGGAGCTCGGGTGGACCCGGGAGGAGTACAAGAAGATCGGCGTGAAGTACGCTTTCCTTCGCTCCCAGCGCGGGAACAACTGGTACCCGCACTACATCCACAACATGGACAACCTGATCCGGTTCGGCGGGTTGTTCCCGCCCATCCACGTCCAGGCCGACCTCCGCCGCACCCGGCTGCTGGGCGTGACGCACGCGCCTCGGGAGGGCGGCTGCATGATGGTGCGCGCCCGGGACGACATCTACCGGATGATCGATCTCAAGGGGAAGAAGATCGGCCTCTCCAAGAGCCTGAACACCATCAAGAACGACTGGTGGCGCATCCAGGAGGAGCAGGGCATCGAGCTCATGCTGAGGATGAACGGGATGACCCGGGACGACGTCCAGATCGTGGAGTTCCCTTACCCGGACGACTGGTACGACAAGCCCGAGATGCTGGACCCGATGGACAACGCCTCCGAGCTCTGGCTCAAGCGCGACCACAAGCGTGACCTGGCCTTCCGGCCGCTCGAGACGGCGCTCGAGAAGGGCAAGGTCGACGCCATCTACACCCAGACCGGCCCCTTCCAGCACCTCCAGGAGGCGACGGGGAAGTTCAAGGCCATCGAGGATCTGTCCCGGTACCCCGACTGGACGCTGCAGGTCGCCAACATCCCCGCCGTCATCACCTGCACGGACGCGATGGCCGAGAAGCACCCCGAGCTCGTCGTCACCTTCCTGAAGGGCATGATCAAGGTGGGACGCTGGGCCAACGAGCACAAGCACGCGGCGGCGGCCATCCTCGACAAGCAGACCTTCTACCTGGACGTCGAGGACACCTACCGGGGCATCCAGCCCATCGACATGGTGCCCAACCTGTCGCCTCAGAACCTCGTCTCCGTCGAGATCGGCAAGGACTTCATGCTGAGCCACGGCTACGTCAAACGCGACTTCGATGTGAGGAAGTGGGCTGCGCCGGAGTTCCTCGAGAAGGCGGCCAAGGAGCTCATCGAGGAGCGCTGGAAGAAGATCACCGGCGACAAGCTCCCCACGCCCGCGGTGAGGATCGGCTAGGTCGACGGTCACCTTCATGCGGTTCCACCTTTAGGTTCACCCGAAGCTCCAACGAGGGAGTGGCGATGCGTACCTGGATCCGGATGGCAGTCCTCGCAGTGACCCTGGCGTTCGCGGCACCTGCGGCGGCGCAGTACACCTTCACCCAGCCCGGCCAGCAGCCGCAGCCGGTTCAGCAGCTCCAGCTCTGGAACAACGTGGCGCGCGTGAACCTCGGCGTGGGGTTCTACAACTCGGGCTGGGCCAACTGTTACTCCTGGTACGGTTACAACTGCTCCTCGGGTTCGTATGCGAGCTACATCCCCTTCATGGTGGGCCCGCAGATCGACTTCAACCTGGGCGGGATGAACAACATCAGCGTCGGGTTCACCGTCGCCATGGGCTCGGCATCGCTCACCTACTGGGACGGGGCGCGGGACGTCACCAACTCGAAGAGCGTCACCCTCTGGGAGCCGACGATCGATTACGTCGCCAAGTTCGGGCCGCCCTCCATGGACACCGTGGGCCGGTTCCGCATCGGCGGCGGCATGTACATCGGCCCCAACTCCACCATCGGCGGCACCTTCCGCATCGGCGGCGGCGCCTCGTTCCTGAACGCAAACCGGCTCGGCATTGGCCTCGACCTGGTCCTCGAGGGCGGCGGCTACAACGGCTACTGGATCGGCGGTCTCCAGTTGCTCGCGTCGCCCGAGTTCCACTTCTAGTCGTCCCACTTCCACGCAGTTCGGAGATCCACATGAGAAAGCTGCTCGTTTTCCTCGCCGCAATCCTCGTCGCCTCGTTCGCCAGCGCCCAGGCTCCCGTCGAGGTGGACAACACCGGAACCCCTGGAAAGGCCACGGCCAAGCGGACGGCTCAGGCGACCGCGACCATCACGGCGATCGACGCCGCCGCTCCAACCGTCACGCTGAAGGCCAAGTCCGGTGAGACCCAGACCTTCAAGGTCGGCCCGGACGTGAAGCGGTTCGACGAGTTCGCCGTCGGCGACGTCATCGTGATCGAGTTCGAGGCGGGGCTCGCGCTCGAGTTCCAGCCGGCCGGCTCGGAGAACGTCCCGGTGACCGCGATCGCCTCGGGCGGACGCGCGGAGAAGGACCAGGGGCCCGGCGCCGCTGTCGCCGCGGGAGTCCGGGGCACCGTGACGGTCACGGCGATTGACCCCGCCAAGCGGCTGGTCTCGTTCACCGGCCCGGGTGGAAACGTCTACCAGGTGAAGGCTGGCCCCAAGGTCCAGCTCGAGAAGCTGAAGGTCGGCGACAGGCTCCTCGCCACGTACGTCGAGGCCGTGGCCATCAAGCTGGAGAAGGCGAAGAAGAAGTAGGGCCATGAAGACCTCTCCGCCGGCATTCGACCTCCCCCGCATCACCCTGGGTGTCCTCGCCGTCCTGGCCATGATCGCGACGAGCGTCTGGGTGATGCTTCCGTTCCTCCTCTCGGTGGTCTGGGCCGCGGCCATCGTCATCGCCACCTGGCCGATCCTGATCGGTCTCCAGGCGCGCCTCGGAGGGCGGCGCGGACTGGCGGTCGGGGTGATGATCGTCGCCATGGTCGCGCTCATCGCGACGCCGGTCTGGCTCGGCGCCGCTGCACTCGTGGAGAATGTCGACGAGATCGGGGCGTCCCTGCAAACCATTGCCACCGAGGGCTTCCCTCCGCCCCCGGCCTGGCTCGAGCGGGTCCCGGTCGTGGGCGGACGGCTGATCGCCAAGTGGCAGGCCTTCACGGGGCACCCGGAGGAGGTGGTTGCGCGGCTCCAGCCCCACGCAAAGGAGGTGGCGGGCTGGGTCGCGGCGAAGGCGGGAGGGGTGGGCACCACCATCGTCCAGCTCCTCCTCATGGTGATCGTCTCGGGCCTCCTCTACGCCTCGGGCGAGACCGTGGCGCGCGGCGTCCTTCGCTTCCTCCGTCGCCTCGCGGGGGACCGGGGAGAGAACTCCGGGATCCTCGCGGCCAAGGCGGTCCGGGCCGTTGCCCTCGGTGTCATCGTCACCGCGGTGGCGCAGACGGTCCTCGCGGCGGCGGGACTCTTCCTGGCCGGTATCCCGCAGGCGGGCCTGCTGTCGGCCGTCGTCTTCGTCCTGTGCATCGCGCAGATCGGACCGATCCTCGTCGTGGTGCCTGCGACCATCTGGCTGTACTCGTCGGGGGCGGTCGGCCGCGGGACCCTCCTTCTCGTCATCTCGGTCGTGGCCCTGACGCTCGACAACGTGCTCCGCCCGATCCTCATCAAGAAGGGAGCGGACCTCCCGCTCGTCCTCATCCTGTCCGGCGTCATCGGCGGGGTCATCGCGTTCGGGGTCATCGGGCTCTTCATCGGGCCCGTGCTTCTGGCGGTCACCTGGACCTTGCTCGCAGCGTGGGTCGGGGACATTGACGGGGTGGCGCCGAACCCCGAAGTCACCGGGGATCGATGAAGGCGGTCAGCCACCCAGCGCGTTCGTGATCGCTCGGCGATCGAGGTGAGGACGTACATGACCCCGTCGACGAGACCCCAGGAAGGCACGGGCGGTTTGGACGGCTGCGGGGGAGGATGGGGTCATGCGGCCGGAAGTGTGGCCGCATCGCCCCCCATCGTGTCAGCATGCCCGTTTCCCGGCCCATCGTCGGAGGGAGGTACGCAAGGTGAAGTCGACGGGAGCAGGGCGCGCCATTCGGGGCGCACTGGCGGCGGCGCTCTTCGCCGGCATCGTCGCCCCCGGGTCCCGCAGCGCCGCCGACGATTCCCCGCACGCCGCAGCGGAGGCGCCCGCCTGGGAATGGGGCCCTTCGGTCCTGGTCTACTTCCCCCGCGATCAGCCCGGCTACGTCCAGCCGACGCTCACCGTGGACCGCGGACCGCTCCACCTCGAGGGCCGGTACAACTACGAGGCGCGGGACACCGCTTCGGCCTGGATCGGCTGGAACTTCGCCTTCGGCGAGGAACTGAAGTTCGGGATCACGCCCATGGTGGGTGGGGTCTTCGGCGAGATGAGGGGTGTCGCTCCGGGATTCACCCTCACGCTCGAATGGGGGCCGCTCGCGCTCTGGGTCCAGGGCGAATACGTGTTCGACCTCCGCGACTCGAGCCAGAGCTTCGCCTACGAGTGGAGCGAGCTCTCCGTGACCGGGCCGGACTGGCTCCGGGTGGGGCTGGTCCTGCAGCGGACCCGCGCCTTCCAGACCTCCACCGAGTTGCAGGGCGGCCCGCTCGCCGGCGTCTCGTTCTGGAAGCTCTCGGCCACCGTCTACTTCTTCGCGCCCGGACAGCAGGACCAGTTCATCGTGCTGGCGGCCGCAGGGGCCTTCTAGGTCGTAAGGGCCTATCGGAAGATGTAGGCTCGCCCAATCGAATCGAAGGTGACCCGTGACCGACGAGACACGACCGGCGAAGGCGTTCCCGGGCGAGGCCGCGGTCCGGGGCTGGCGCGCGGCGTTCCCTCCCGCTCAGTGGCTCCCCGCCTATCGGCCCCAGTGGCTGGGGCGCGACGCCATCGCCGGCGTGACGCTCGCCGCCTACGGCATCCCGGTGTCGCTCGCCTATGCCTCCCTGGCGGGCCTGCCTGCGCAGTACGGCATCTACGGCTATCTGGCCGGGGGTCTCGCCTACGCGCTGTTCGGCTCGTCCCGGCAACTCGCCATCGGCCCCACCTCCGCGATCTCGATGCTGGTTGGGGTCACGGTGGCGGGCATGGCGTCGGGCGATCCGGCTCGCTGGGCCGACATCGCGGCGCTGACCGCGCTCGTCATCGCGGCCATGTGCGCGCTGGCGTGGGTCCTGCGGCTGAGCTCGCTCGTCAACTTCATCAGCGAGACCATCCTGCTCGGCTTCAAGGCCGGCGCGGCGCTGACGATCGCCATGACCCAGCTGCCCAAGCTGTTCGGCGTGAAGGGGGGCGGGGAGGGGTTCTTCGAGCGCGTCGTCGTCCTGGGCGGACAGCTCCCCGACACGAACCTCGCGGTGCTGGGTTTCGGCCTCGCCGCGCTGGCCGTGCTGCTCCTGGGGGAGAGATTCCTGCCCGGTCGCCCGGTCGCCCTCTTCGTGGTGGCGATCTCGATCCTCCTCCTGTCCGTGACGTCGCTGGGAGACCTCGGCTTCAAGATCGTCGGCGCGCTGCCGCAGGGACTGCCCGACTTCCGGCTGCCGGGACTCCGGATCCGGGACGTCGACGGGGTGATCCCGCTGGCGTTCGCCTGCCTGCTCCTCGCCTACGTGGAGAGCGTCTCGGCGGCGCGCACGCTGGCCCAGGCGCACAAGTACGAGATCGACGCACGCCAGGAGCTCCTGGGACTCGGTGCGGCGAACCTGGCGGCGGCGCTCTTCCAGGCCTACCCGGTGGCGGGCGGCCTTTCGCAGTCCTCGGTGAACGACAAGGCCGGCGCCCGGTCGCCGCTCGCCCTGGTCTTCGCGTCCGCCACCATCGGGGTGTGCCTGCTGTTCCTGACGGGCCTGCTCGCGAACCTCCCCACCGTGGTGCTCGCGGCCATCGTGCTCGTGGCAGTGAAGGGGCTCGTCAACGTGCGCGAGCTCCGGCACGTGTGGCGCGTCAGCCGCTTCGAGTTCGGCGTGTCGATGGTGGCCTTCGCCGCCGTGCTCCTGCTGGGAATCCTCGACGGCGTGATGGTCGCCGCCGTGGTGTCCCTGCTCTTGCTCATCCGGCGCACCGCCCACCCGCACGTGGCGCTCCTCGGCCGCATCCCCGGAACCCGGATCTACTCCGACCGGGAGCGCAACCCCGACAACGAGGTCGTCCCGGGAACGCTCCTGGTTCGGGTCGAGGCGGCGTTGCTCTACTTCAACGTCGAGCACGTGCGGGAGGCCGTGTGGCAGGGCATCCGCGCGAGCCCTGAAACCCTGCGAATGGTCGCCCTCGACCTGTCCTCATCGCCCATGGTCGACCTCTCCGGGGTGCGCATGCTCGCGACCCTGCAGGCGGAGCTCCAGGACCGGAGCGTGGTCCTGCGCCTGGTGGGGGCGCACGCGTCGGTGCGGGACCTGCTTCGCGCCGAGGGGCTCGAAGGGCGCGTCGGGCACATCGACCGCCGGCTCTCGCTGGCCGACGTCGTGGAGGAATTCCAGTGCAGTCCACGGTTGGAGTGAGCAGCGCAGGAGGAGATCCCATGGCCCCGAAGACGAAGAATCTCCAGGCGACATCCTCCCAGGCCGAGCGTTACGCCGCCGGGAAGGCCCTCCGGAAGGCCTGCCCCCGGGAGTCGCACGGAACGTGGAAGGTGCATGCCGGGCGCGCCGGCGCGGTCGAGATGGTCCTCGCGGCCGAGAAGGGCCGGCTGCCCGAACTGCTCCCGCTCCGCCACGGGCGGATGGTCCGCTCTGCGTTCACCTTCTACCGGGGTTCGGCCCTCCCGATGGCGGCCGACCTCGCAACCACCCCGGCGTCCGGTCTTCGCGTGCAGTGCTGCGGGGACGCCCACCTCTCCAACTTCGGCGGGTTCGCCACGCCGGAGCGGCGGATCATCTTCTCGATCAACGACCTCGACGAGACCCTCCCGGCCCCCTGGGAATGGGACGTGAAGCGGCTCGGCGCGAGCTTCGTCGTCGCGTGCCGGGACGCCGGCCTGAAGGACTCCGTCGCCAGGGACGTCGTCACGAGCTGCATCCGCGCCTATCGCGAGGCCATGACCGGGTACGGCGAGATGAGAACCCTGGAGGTCTGGTACGAGTCGCTCGAGCCGCGAGATCTCCTGAAGGACGTCAAGGATCCCGCCATCCACAAGCGGGTCCTCGACCGGCTCGAGAAGGAGAAGGGAAAGAGCGCCGCCGAGGAGATCTTCCCGAAGCTCGCCGAGCACAAGGGCGAGCTGCCCGTCATCAAGGACCAGCTCCCCACCATCTTCCACGCCGAAGGGCACCCACCGGGCGAGGTCCAGAAGATCGTGCGGGACGCCATGGCGGCGTACGGCGCCACGCTCCCGTCCGCCTACCAATCCCTGTTCGACCGCTACGAGCTCCGGGACGCGGCCATGAAGGTCGTCGGCATCGGGAGCGTGGGGACCTCGTGCTGGGTGCTCCTCTTCATGGCCGGGAAGGGCGATCCCCTCTTCCTCCAGGTCAAGGAGGCGCGTCCCTCCGTGCTCGAGGCGTACGCGGGGAGGAGCACCTTTCCGAACCACGGGCAGCGGGTCGTGAACGGTTACCGGCTCATGCAGCCGTCGAGCGACCTGTTCCTCGGATGGAGCCGGGGCCCGAAGCGCGACTTCTTCGTCCGGCAGCTCCGCGACGTCAAGATCAGCATTCGCGTGGAGACGTTCGACGTCGCGATGATGGCCCTGTACGCCACCTGGTGCGGACGGGCCCTCGCCCTCTCCCATGCCCGCTCCGGTGTCTCCGCCACGCTCAGCGGGTACATGGGGAAGAGCGACGTCTTCGACGAGGCCATCGCTGACTTCTCGATGGCCTACGCCGACCAGAACGAGAAGGACCACGCCGCCCTCGAACGCGCGGTTCGCAAGGGGACCGTGAAGGCCGTATTCGAGGAGGACCGGTGAAGAAGACCCGATTCCTGAAACTCGCCGGAGTTCGCGCCGCGGCGGTCGCGGCCCTCCTGGCCGCCGCCCTCGCCTCACCGGCCTGGGCCGCGGACCCGTGCTTGGAGGACGTCGTTCGCCTCTGTCCCGGCACAGGGCTCGGCAAGGGCGCCGTGCGGAAGTGCCTCAAGGCGAACCAGGAAGCCCTCGGGGAGGCCTGCCGGATCAAGCTCGAGGCAGAGGACGTGGCTGCGAAGAGACTCATCCGCGAGATTCTCCAGGCGTGCAAGACCGACCTGGACCAGTACTGCGCGGCGGTGGAGCCGGGCGGCGGACGGATGCTGGCATGCCTGAGCCGGCACCAGCTGGAGATCTCCCGCCCCTGCCAGGGGGAGCTGGAACGCATCGGGGTGGCGCGCGATCGGCTGGAGGCCTTCCGCAGCGCCTGCACGAAGGACCTCTCGGCGCTCTGCGGCGACGTCCCGCAGCTGGCCGGCCCGCTTCTCGAATGCGTCGAGGCCAACCAGGCGCGCGTCTCCCCGGAGTGCAGGGCCACCGACTTCCAGTTGGTCGCCGATGCGGCGGCGGTCGCCGAGACCGTCGAGGAGATGGCGAGCCGCGACCGGGTCCGGGAGGCGCTCGAGATCCTCCAGGGGCTCGATTCGGTGGCCTTCTCCCGGAGCCAGGTGCTCCTCCAGGTGGACAGCTTCCAGTCGCTCGGGGGAAAGGGAAACGCCGGACGGATGCTCTTCAATCCACAGTTCGTCTTCGGGAGTTCGAACGAGTTCGCCCTCCAGTTCAAGGTCCCCGTCACCGCGCTCTTCCCCTACGCGGCCGACGCACCGACCCAGTTCGGCCTGGGCGCCGTCTCCACGGCCTTCGCCTGGAACTTCATGAGCGGCAAGGGCGTCCGGCAGTTCCTGGCGCTCGGGCTGCAGATCGAGACGGCCTCCACGCCCTTGATCGGCGGGCCCTGGGCGCTCGTCCCCTCCTACGCCATCGGGATCGCGCTGGCCCGGTGGTTCTCGATCACGACCCAGATCCAGTGGTTTCGCTCCCTGGGCGGGAGCGAGACCTACCCGGAGCTGAACCTGCTCGTGCTGGAGCCCATCCTGGTGGCCAACCTCCCCGGCCGGTCGTTCGTCGCGCTCGACACGCGGCTGGGGTGGAACTTCGCCACCGGGACCTTCATCCCCCTCATGAAGGGGATGGCGGGCTTCTTCGTCGACCGCCAGAAGTCGCTGTCGATCTCGGCGTGGTACCAGGCCACGCTCACGCAGCCGGCGGCGGCCCAGTTCTACAAGTACGAGGTCGGGATGGGGCTCGCCTACTTCTTCGAGTGGTGATCACACGTATGTCGTCCATGACGTCTGGCCTCCCAGATGGGGCGTCGATACGGCTGAAGCCCCGCATGAGGCCGGTCGTCGAGCGCGAGGCGGTGGATGTCGCCTTTCACGTGGTTGAAAACTGATCCGTCCGCCAAATAGTTCGGGGGGTGTTCCTTCCCGGCCGCCCCGAGAACGTGCGCCGAGTGCACCAGCACCCAATCCTCTCCGACGTCGCTGCCGGGGCAGTTTCGTCTATAGCGTTCATGGTTGCGTCTGGGACATATGGTATCCTGCGGTACAGGAGGAGTCATG
Organism: uncultured Anaeromyxobacter sp.; assembly: GCA_903874275.1. Lineage (GTDB taxonomy): Bacteria > Myxococcota > Myxococcia > Myxococcales > Anaeromyxobacteraceae > CAIOAK01. The sequence goes on along the minus strand of CAIQRS010000165.1, from coordinate 6,575 downwards.
GCCAGCCCAGCGTCCCAGTCCCTCGAATCCAGGATCCGCCGGATGACGCCGGTCACGGCTCCGCAGGAACAGCAGGCTCAGGTGGAGGAGCTTTCCCGCGCCCTGGAGAGCATCGTTCGCTCGTCCTCCCGGGGCGCAGGCCGGCTCCAGCTGGTCGGGCCTCGGGGTACGTCGGTGAACGTTCCCGAGTCGGTCGTGCTTCTCCTCGAGCGCGTGGCGGAGGTCCTCGCCCGGGGCGACGCCATCAGCCTGGTGCCGGTGAGCCAGGAGATCACGACGACGAAGGCCGCCGAGATCCTGAACGTCTCCCGGCAGTACCTGGTGCGCCTGCTCGGGGAGGGACGCATTCCGTTTCGGATGACCGGGAAGCACCGGAGGCTTCGCGTGGGCGACGTGGTCGTGTACAAGGCCCGCCGCGACAGGGACCGAAAGGCCGCCCTGCGGGAACTCTCCCGGCTCACCCGGCGGTATGGCGGCTACGACGCCGAGGTCCGGTAGGAAGGGGGGCCACGGATGGCCACCCGGCACACGGTCGCCGTTCTCGACGCCTGCGTCCTCTTTCCGTTCACCCTTCGCGACACGCTCCTTCGGGCAGCGGCCGACGGATTGTACGAGCTACGATGGTCGAGCACGATCCTCGACGAGATGGAGCGGAACCTCGTCACCTCCGGAACGATGACGGCCGGCAAGGCGGCGCGACTCCGTGCGGTCATGGAGCGTAGCTTCCCGGAGGCGCCGGTCGACGTCTCCGAGCCGCTGGTCCGGCGGATGGCGAACCACCCAGGTGACCGCCACGTCGCAGCCGCGGCCGTGAAGTGCAGGGCCGCGATCATCGTGACGTCGAACCTCAGGCACTTCGACCGGCTGCCCCGAGGGATCTCGGCGGTCTCCCCGGACGAGTTCCTGGGAGGGCTGTTCTCGGGCTTCTCTTTCCGGATGCGGGAGATCCTGAGGCAGCAGGCGGCCGACTTAGGCAGACCGCCCGTGACGTTCGTCGATGTGATCGACCGACTCGCTCGCGTCGTCCCCACGTTCGCCAGAATGGTGCGCGATGAGGAAGGGACGAAGGGCCGGGCAGCCAAGGGCGACCGAGACCGGGGGCGGTGAGGGAGAATCTCCGCCGTGCCGGCATGGTCTTCGATCAACTTTCTTGCTTCTGGTCCGCGTGGACCAGAATGTGAACATCCTCTGCCCGGCGGGCACCGTGCTTTGCGAGCGCAACGACGACGGGGCCGTCGAGCGGCCACTGCCCCGCTGGAGTTCCCACCTTCGTCCGGGTTGACGATAGCTATTGTATAGCTATGCTTGGTTCGGTGAAGCTGACCGCCGACCCAGACGTCGCCGACTGGCTGGGAAAGCGTCCCGCGACGGAGTGGGACGCCGGCAACAGCTCGAAGAGCCAGGCGAAGCATGGGTTCAGCATCGCGGACGTGGACTCACTGCTCGACGCGCCCGTGCAGTTCGCCGGACGCGTCGTCGAGCCGGCACACGAGGAGCCGCGTCACCTGGCCCTCGAAGTGACGGCGGATGGTCGCAGTGCGGCCTTGGTCTTCGCGCGGCGCGGTGAGAAGCTCCGCCCGATCAGTTGCCGCGCGATGCGGAAGAAGGAGAAGGAGGCGTACGATGCAGCGACGTAGGAAGACCGCCGGTGCGCAGAGGATGAAGAATGCGACCACTCGCCGTGACGCGACACTGCGCGAATTCGAACAGCAGGACCTCGGTGACGACATCGCGTCGGAGGGAGCGGCCGTCATCGTCCGTCCTCAGCGGCCGACGTCCATCCTGCTCAGCGACGAGCTCAAGGACGCCCTTCGACGGCGTGGCCGCGAGCTGGGAGTCGGGTACCAGACCGCAGCCAAGATGATCCTCGCGAAGTACGTGAACGCGAGGCTCTGACGTGGCCGATGAACTGCTGAGGGCAGGGTAGTAGCGTGTCGGCTCGGACGATGCAGGTGTGTGGGCTGGGAGTGCCATTCACTCTCCGCCAAGTTCCTCTGACTTGACCTGCCTTACGATGGCGCCTCGGTGTCACGCCCCGTCGCCGCCAGGCGCACTCGATCCAGTGGTTCCGCCCGCTTGTCGCGCCCGGTCGCCTCGGGAAGCGACCCATACCGACAGTGTTTCGACCCCGGCTTACAGGGCGGCTCCGGCATTTTCGTCGTAGTTGCAGCATGAAACGGCCCAAGCCCCGGCGGGGACTGGCCATTTCGCGCGCGTCCACAGGAAATCCCGAGGACGGTGGTCATGCGTCTCCAGGCATGCGTCCGGGAGACGTCGCGGTGGGTCGCGCTGGGCCTGGAGATCTGATGGAGACGGATGCTACCGGGGCACGCCCGGCAGAAGGTCTTCCAGTTGCCTGATGAGGGGCGGGAGGTCCTTCGCCACGATGTCCAGGAGGATGTCGAGGTCCACGTCGAAGTAGGCGTGGGCGAGCCGGTTGCGGAGACCTCCCATCGACTGCCAGGGGACCTCCGAGTGCGCCGCCTGGTAGTCGGGCGAGACCTTGCCGGACGCCTCGCCGACGATCTCGAGGAGCCGGGCCAGCGCAAGCTGTGCCAGCTCGTCGGCCGCAACCTCGGGCCGGGACTTCCCGGCGACCAGGCTCACCGTCTTGCGGGCGGCGTCGAGCATGTGGCGCAGCCGGACGGCGTCGTCATGCCGCGACATACTGGTTCACGGCCTCGGCGAGCACCTGGTCGCGGAAGTAGCGGGACAGGAAGCCGGGCGTATTGAGGTCGACCTTGCGGCCGAGGAGGCCGGTCAGCTCCCGCTCCATGTCGAAGAACGCCAAGCCGGGGACGTGGCCCGGCTCGAACTCGACCAGCACGTCCACGTCGCTGGCCGGCGCGAAGTCATCGCGCAGCACGGATCCGAAGAGCGCCAGCCGCTGGACGTGATGGCGCCTGCAGAAGTCGGCGAGGACCCTTCGGTCGATGGGGATCTGGACGGTCACGGCTGGATTGTAGCCGACTCCGGTCCGTTGGTCGCGCCACAGCCGCCCCACGGGTCGAGCAGCGGACCCCGAGCTACCGCCAGAAGGGGATGCGGTACTGCCGGGGCGGCTGCTGGTCCTTCGGGAGCGTCGGTGCACGGATGGTCAATTCGTACCGCCCAGATGCCAGGGACGAACGGGCCGAGGATGAGCCAGAAGCCCCTCCTCACCGGGCCATTGGGAGTAAGCTGGACCGGTCCGACGGGAGGGACCCATCATGGCCAACGTGAACACCGGAAAGAAGCGGATCGCCATCCTGACCGGGGGCGGCGACGTGCCCGGCCTGAATCCTGCCATCCGCGCCGTGACGATCCGGGCGTTGCGGGAGGGCTGGGAGGTCATCGGGCTGAGACGCGGCTGGGCGGGCACGATCGACATCGTGCGCGCGCACGATCACGACAACAGCGACAACTTCCAGAACCTGACCGAGGAGATCGTCAACCGGGCCGGGCGCACGGGCGGCACGTTCCTGCACACGTCGCGAACCCGCCCCAGCGCGGTGAAGGCCGATGCGGTGCCCGAGCACCTGAAGGATCGGTACCGGGAGAAGACGAACGACCTGACGCCGGAGGTCCTCAAGAACCTCGACTGGCTCGGTATCGACTACCTCATCCCGATCGGCGGCGACGACACGCTCAGCTACGGCGTGCGCCTGTACAAGGAAGGCGTCAAGGTCATCGCGATCCCGAAGACGATGGACAACGACGTGCCCGGGACCGACTACTGCATCGGGTTCAGCACCTGCGTCACGCGCACCATCGAGATGGCCAACCGGCTGCGCACGTCGGCGGGGTCCCACGAGCGGTTGCTCGTGCTGGAGGTGTTCGGCCGCTACGCGGGCTTCACGGCCATGCTGCCCACGATGGCGGGCGCCGCGAACCGCTGCGTGATCCCCGAGTACAAGTTCAACATGGACCGGCTCGCCGAGCTGCTGATGTACGACCGCGCCCGGAATCCCAGCAAGTACGCCATCTGCCTGGTCTCGGAAGGGTCGATGTACCAGGGCGGCGAGATGGTGTTCCAGAGCAGCACCACCGACGCCTTCGGCCACGCCAAGCTCGGCGGCATCGGGGACCTGGTCTCGGCCGAGATCCAGAAGCGCACCGCGCAGCACAACAAGGGCAAGGAAGTTCACATCATCAACCAGAAGCTGGGCTACCTGGTGCGCGGAGGCGATCCGGATGCGGTCGACTCCATCGTGCCGATGGCCTACGGCAACCTCGCGCTCGACCTGCTGCTCGCCGGCATCCACGGCCGCCTGGTGGTGCTGAAGAACGGCCGGTACGACAACATCCCGCTCGACATCGTGACGAGCACCAAGAAGGTCGTGAACGTCGACCGGTTCTACAACGCCGACCGGTACCGGCCGCACTACAAGAGCTTCGAGATGACGCCCCTGTTCATCATGACGAGCGAGGGGTGAGCGGGCAGGAACCCGTTCGACGGGTCCGGATCACGGATCGGTCGGCCGCAGCTGCTCCAGGGCGCGCCGGAAGTCCAGCTCGCCATCGCCCCAATCGTAGACGACCGCCGCCCCGGCCGTCGAGGGAACCCGCGGCGAAGCCGAGCATCTCGACCTTCACCGGGCTAGGATGCCCGCATGTGGCAGAAGTGCAGCGTCTGCAAGAAGCCCATCGCCTTCGGCGGCGCCTACCTCAAGTGCGGCGTCTCCACCTGCAACCGGAAACGGTTCCAGCTCTACTTCTGCTCCGACTCCTGCTGGGACGCCCACAACCCGGACCAGAACCACCGGAACCCCAGCTACACCGAGCACCGGGCGCCGGCCGGGCCCCCGGCGGGTTGAGGCCGTCGCCCGGGAAGGCGGTCGCGCATCGCCCCCCACTCCCTCGGCGCCACGGGTATGGCGCCCTGGTTCACTCGAAGGAGTGGTTCAACCGGTTGAACCACGAAAACGGCGTCAGGCCGCTGTGCGTTCAGGGGCCGTCTGGCGGACCGTTCCCCCGATCGGATAGCCTCGATCCGCCTGAGCGGGGGTCCGCGTGTCCGAAGGCGCCGGGGATGGCAGCGGTGGAGCGACGGGCGTGCAGCCCGGTGCGCTGACTGCCCTTCTCCAGGAGGTCGCGGCCACCCCCGAGAAGCGCGAGGAACAACCGCTCTCGCTCCCTCCCGGAACGGTCATCGGGCGCTTCGAGATCATCCGGGAACTTGGGCGCGGCGGCTTCGGAGTCGTCTACGAGGCGAAGGACCGGGACCTGGGGCGACAGGTGGCGGTGAAGGTCGTCCGTCCCGGTCGCATCACGGAGGAGGATGGCAAGGTCTCCCGTGAGGCCGAGGCCATCGCCCGCCTCGCCCACGCCAACCTCATCACCCTCCACGAGGTGGGGCGGAGCGAACACGGTCCGTTCCTGGTGTTCGAGCTATTGCGGGGGAAGACGCTCGATCACCGGATCGACGAGGGTCCGCTCCCGGTCCGGGAGGCCGTGCACGTCGCGACCGAGGTGGCCCGGGGGCTCGCCCACGCGCACGCCGAGGGGGTGATCCACCGGGACCTCAAGCCGTCGAACGTGTTCGTCACGAACAGGGTGCAGGTGAAGATCCTCGACTTCGGGATGGCCCACGCCTTCGGCCGAAGACGGCTCTCCGGAGGGACGCCGGCCTACATGGCGCCGGAGCAGTGGGAGGATGCACCCGAGGACGAGCGGACGGACGTCTTCGCGCTCGGTGTCATGCTCTACCGGATGCTCACCGGGGCGTACCCGTTCCCGGAGGGGCAGGGGAAGTGGTCGTCGGAGCCGGCGACGGTGCGGAAGCTCGACGTGCCGGGTTCGCCCGAACTCGCCGAACTGGTCGAGAAGATGCTCGACCCCATCCCGACCCGCAGGCCCCGCGACGGCGCGGCGGTGCTGGCGGCGCTCACGCCCATCGAGGAGAAGCTTCGGGCGAAGCCGGCGGATGGCACACCACCGGTCCACGCGAAGCGTCGGAAGGAGACCTTCGGCGATCTCCTCGCGGAGCTCAGGCGGCGCCACGTCTTCCGGGTGATGGTGGGGTACGGCGTCTTCGCCTTCGCCGTCCTCCAGGTCACCGAGCCCGTGCTCCACGCCTACGACCTCCCTGCCTGGGCGCTGACGGCGGTGGTGACGGCCCTCGCGGCCGGTTTCCCGATCGCCGTCCTGCTGGCCTGGGCCTACGACCTGACGGCGCAGGGGGTGAAGCGGACTCCGTCTGCCTCGGGGGCGCCGCGGTCCAGGACCGCACGGTTCCTCATGCCCCTCTCGGTGGCGGTCGCCGTGCTCGCCCTCGCCGCGGCCGGGGGCGGCGCCTGGTACGCCTGGAAGCGGGCCGCCGAGCAACGTCGGGACCCGGGAGCGGCGGGCGCAAAGCCCTCCGTCGCCGTCCTTTCGTTCGCCGACCTGAGTCCCGGGAACGACCAGCAGTACCTCGCCGACGGCGTGGCGGAGGAGGTACTCAATGGCCTCGCCCAGGTGGACGGCCTGCGCGTGGTCGGACGATCGACCGCCTTCTCGTACAGGGGGAAGGGGAAGAAGGTCGAGGAGATCGGGCGCGAGCTGGGGGTCGGCGCGGTGCTGGAGGGAAGCGTTCGCAGGTCGGGAGACCGCGT
>CAIQRS010000164.1 GCA_903874275.1 uncultured Anaeromyxobacter sp. | reverse complement strand
TGGTGGTGGTGACCGGGGTGGTGTCGCTGCTCCACACCCTCTTCCGCAAGGAGATCGTCTTCTCCTCCTTCGACCGGGAGACCGCCGAGGCCATGGGGGTGAAGGTCCGGCTCTGGGGCGGGGTGCTCTTCTTCACCATCGGGCTCGCCATCCCGGTGGCCGCCCACGTGGTGGGTGCGCTCCCGGTCTTTGCCTTCCTCACGGTCCCGGCGGCGGCGGCGCTGCTCGCCACCCGGAGGCTCACCGCCGCGTTCGCGCTGGCCACGGTGCTCGGGGCGGTCTCCGCCGGGGGAGGGTACGTGGCCTCCTGGGTCCTCCAGATCCCCACCGGGGCGACCATGGTGGTGGTGGCGGGCGCGCTCGTCCTGCCGGCCTGGCTCTGGAAGCGCTGGCAGGGCTAGATTCCCGTCGCGCCTCGAGAAAACGCTTGACCGAAGGCGGTCCGGCGCATAGATAACCGCACGCTTTCCCACTGCCGCGGGGTGGAGCAGCCAGGTAGCTCGTCGGGCTCATAACCCGAAGGTCCCAGGTTCAAATCCTGGCCCCGCAACCAGTAAAACCAGAGGCCTCGTCGGTGCTTACCGGCGGGGCCTTTGTGCTATCGAATTCACGTTCCGTCAACCGAGACCGAATCGGGACCAGGCGCGGACTCCGTCGCCTGGTCCTCCTCGGCCCCCTTCCGGGTGCGGTTCAGCAACGCGACCGCAGCCTTGAGATCCTGCTCCTCGACGATGTTGTAGCGCTTGAACACTGCCGCGGTCCGGTGGCCGGAGAAGCGGGCCACCACCGACTCCGGGAGGCCGCTGCGGCGCGCCAGGGTGACGAAGGAGCGCCGCAGGTCGTGGACCCAGACGTCGGACAGCCCGGCGGCGTCCCGGGCCCTCTCCGCGGCGCCCTGGATGTCCTGCCAGGGCCTGCCGGTGGCCGGGTTCACGAAGACGAACTCGGCGTGGAGCAGCCGGGGCTGCTCGGAGAGGGACTTCAGCACCCGTTCGGTCAGGTAGACCACGCGGGGCTCGTCGGTCTTGGTGTCCTCGGCCTCGAGCCGGACGGCGCCGGCCTTGAGGTCGATCTGCGACCATCGGAGGTTCAGGACCTCGCTCTTGCGCATGCCGGTGTCGAAGGCGACGAGCAGGATGGGCCGGAGCCAGGCCTCGGCCTTCGCCGAGAGGCGCTGGAAGGCCTCCTCGTCGAGAACCACCCGCCGCACGTTCGGCACCCGGAGGAGCTTCACGCGGGCGACGGGGTTCTCGGCGAGCCGCCCGCAGGCGGCGGCGTAGTTGAGGAGGCGCTTCAGGAGTTCCACCTCGCGATCCAGCGTCGCCGGGGACGGTGCCTCGCCGCGCCTGGATGTCTCGGCCTGCCGCTTCATCCGGTACTCCTCGACGTCGCCGCGGGTGAGGCGTGAGGCGCGCTTGTCGCCGAGGAGGCGCACGAGATGCGCTCCCCGGCCCACGTCGGACTGCCAGGAGTCGTTGTCGCGCTTCGTGATCGGCTCGTACTCGGTCCAGAGCTGCCGCACGGTGGCGGTCGGCTCCTTCTTCCGGTCGAAGAACCGGCCCTCGTACGCCTCGGCGAGGAGCTTGTGCTCGAGTGCCTGTGCCTGCTCGCGCGTGGGGATGCGGCCACGCTTCAGGCGGCGAACCGTGCCGTCCGGCAGCGTGACGTAGGTGTCCACGCGCCAGCGGACCTTGTTTCTTGCCACGTACTTCGAGACGCCCATCGTGTTCCTCCTTTCACGTGGGCAGACGGGCGTCGTCGTCATCCCTGCAGGATAGCCGCAGGATCGGACAGGCGGGAGGGGTGGCGGGCCAGCTCGGCGTCGAGTTCGCCGCGGTGGAAGCGGAGGCGGCGGGCGCCGAGGCGATGGGCAGGGACGATGCCGCGTCGGACGGCCTGGTAGAGCGCGGCGCGGGTCCGGTAGCCGAGGTAGGCGGTTGCCTCGTCGGCCGTCATCCAGGGGGCGTGGTGGGGCGTGGTCACGGCCTGCCTTCCCCAGCCGTCGTGGGCGGCGGGCCCAGGACGACCTTGTTCAGGAGCCGGTAGAAGGCGTTCAACTCGTCGGAGGGTGCCGCTGCGAGAGCGAAGCGGGTGGGGCAGGTCTCGGAGTGGACGGAGGCCTGCCTTCGCATCGAGCGAAAGGTCTCGACGTAGAGCCTCATGCCGGACCGGAGGCGGCTGGCGAGGGCGTCGTCGATGAAGACCGTTCGGCCGGGAGGCCGGGCAGGACTGGGCGCGGCCGAGGCCGGCGCCGGGGCAGGGTTGGGCGACCGGGGGACGGCGGTGGCGGCCGGAGTGACGCGCGGGGCAAACGTGGCGACGGCGCCCCCGAGCGTGAAGGCCCCTGCCGTGAAGCGGGGCTCCTTGTGACGGAAGTGCTCGCGCACGGATGCCTCGACCTGCGCCCTTCGTGCCTCGGAGGTGGAGAGCAGGAGCACCTCCGGGACGTACCCGTCGGGGAAGGCGGCCGAGTACCAGGTACCCCGCGGGTCGGTGGTCGGCGAACCGAAGACGTAGGTCCCGTAGCGCTCCAGGCGGCGGGTGACGTGCTTCCGGCGGGGGTCGGCCGGGGAGAGGGTCGCCACGCCCAGCTCGGGCTCCACGAAGATGCGCCGCCGCTCACGGGGGAGGTCGAGGATCGCGGCAGGGCGGAGGACGGCCGCCCTGGCGGGGTGAAGGAGATCGCGCACCTGGAACCGGAGGGGATCGGACACGCCGCGCCACCGGAAGGGGAGGTCGACGAGGGGCGACACGGGCGACCTGCGCGCGGCCAGGACGAGCGCCAGGAGCAGTTCGTTCACGGCGAGGACTCGCAGGACGAAGCCGATCGCGGCGGTCGCAAGGAACGGGACGACGGGGCCCGGCGCAAACGGTCCAGCGACGTCCCGTCCGTGCGGAGTGAGGGTCCAGACGGGGAAGGGGAGCGAGTTCGCCCTCTGATAGGCGAGTCGCTTCAGGTACGGCTCGCCGTCCGGTCCGGAGCCGTCCTCGCACAGGCGCGCGAGACGGCGAGACGTGACCGCCTTGTCGGAGTCGGGCGCGATTAGGCGGTGGGCCTGGGCAGCGGTGACGTAGCGGGCGACGGCGAGGTAGCCGAGGAGCGCCCGGTCGCGATCGGTGAGAACCATGCCCTTCTGGCGCGGCACGGCGGCCCCCAGTCCCTTCAGCGACGCTTCCGGGCGGGCACGTCGGGGGTATCGAAGCCGGGACCCTTCTCGCGCACATCCAGGCTGCGCTGGAAGAGGAGGTGGAGGACGTACTCGTAGCGCTCCATGCGGAGTGCCTTCCGATCGGCCTCGAGGACGGACGAGGCGGCTGCCGGGAGGCCGAACCAGTTCCGAACCCCTTCGAGCCAGCGGGAGACGTGGGCGGTGAGGTCGCGGCCTGCGCGGTTCGCCTCGTCCTTGTGGAAGGCGACGAGGTCGCGCGGGAGGCGGAAGGTCTGCATGACCTTCTCGGTGGTGGTGAAGGGCTCGTCGTCGGGGCGCGCTGTAGGCATATGACTGTCTCCTGACAGTCATATAGGGTACGGCATCGCCGGAGTCAACCGGTGGGGGTTTCCAGACAAGACAGCGTTCCTGTCGAGAGCGAGCGCGTCGTCGAGGAAGGGTCCGTGCGCACGCGTTGACCCCCGTCATCGGATCCGTCTTGGCGAGTTGACGGGATTCGTGACGGGGTTCACCTGGGGTGCAGGACGGGATTCGGAGCGCAACCCTGCGATCTCACGGTCCCCGCCCCGCCGCCCACCAGGAGGAGGGCAGCGCGTGGCCGGTCGCCAGCCGCCCGACCCCCCGCTCCCAACCACAAAGGATCGGGGGGTCGGGCAGCTGTCTCCCAAGAATTCGTGGAGGCAGTGGGCGGCGGGGCGGGGAGGAGGTGCAGTCAGGAGTTCGGTAACAGTCTGGTACAGGGTCAGGTTGGTTTGAGGGTGGGTGGGGTTACGTGTGTGAGGGGTCGGAGTTCATTGAGGGCAAGACAGGAAGGGGGCTCGACTCGACGCGGGCACGGTGTCCGTCTTGGTGAAGCTAGGTCGGCGACGAGGGGAACAGGGCTCGGGGCGAGGCTCCGGTTCGCGAGGGGGGGGCGCCATCGAGGGGCAAGGGTCCAAACCGGGTACATGGGTGACAAAGGCGTCGTGGGTCTCCATCGACCCCCCCCCCGAAATGGAGACGCTGAGTGAAACAAGCGTCGTGTACGTTGCCGCTAGCGTCGCGAGTTGAGCCCTTCGCGGGCCGCGGCCAACTTCCGGGGATGGCGTGATGTCGACCTCTTTGGGATCACCGGCAGCCACCCCCGCGATTCCGAGAGGCGTCGGAACACCGCTGACGCTTCTCGTGACGGGGCTCGTCCTCCTCCTGACGCTCGGAGGGACCTGGCTGGCCTGGGAGGGCGTCGCCGCCCACGACGCCGTGGCCATCCGTGCCGACTTCGACTTCCGGGCCCGAGATGTCGGGAAGCGCATCTTGCAGCGGATGAACGCGCACGAGCAGGTGCTCCTCGGGGTGGCAGGCCTGTTCACGGGATCCGACGTGGTGAACCGCACGGATTTCCACAACTACGTCTCTGCGCTTCGCCTCCAGGAGCACCATCCGGGAATCCAGGGTGTTGGCTTCGCGCTCCTCGTGCCGGCCTCCGAACTGGCCCGCCACACGAGCGCGGTCCAGCGGGAGGGCTTCACGGGATATGCCATTCGCCCCCCGGGACCGCGCGACCCCTACACCTCCATCGTGTTCCTCGAGCCATTCGAGGGGCGCAACCTGCGAGCCTTCGGCTTCGACATGTACTCCGAGCCCGTTCGCCGCGAAGCGATGGAGAGGTCCCTCGCCGAGGGGAGAGCCGCCCTGTCCGGGAAGGTCATGCTCGTCCAGGAGACGGACGCGGACGTCCAGGCCGGCGTGCTCCTGTACCTGCCTGTCTTCCGCGAGGGCACGGCGGGGTCGAGCGTGGGCGAGAGGCGTGAGCGGCTCCTCGGATGGGTCTACATGCCCTTCCGCATGAACGACCTCGTGGTAGGCGTTCTCGGCGAGCGCGGCCCCGAGTTGGCCACGGCGATCTACGACGGCGACGAGCCGGGGAGCGCCGGGCTTCTGTTCGATTCGGAGAAGGCCAACGGTGACAGGACGCCCGCCCTGGATCACCTCGAGGCCAGGCAGACGATCCTGGTGGCGGGGCGCCCGTGGACCCTCGTCGTCCAGTCGCTCCCACCCTTCCACGAACGGCTCTCGCGCCATACGCAGCCGGTGGTGGCCTTCGGCGGGATCGCCTTGAGTCTACTCCTCACCGGCCTGGTCTGGGTGCTTGCGAGCGGTCGGGACCGCGCGCTGCGGCTCGCCCGCGGCATGAACCGGGACCTGCTGGAATCGGGCGCGGCGTTGCGTGCCAGCGAGGCGAAGTACCGCGGCCTGTTCGACTCCTTGATGGACGGATTCGTCCTCGTGGGCATGGACGGCGTCGTCCGCGACTCCAACGAGGCGTACCGGAAGATGCTGGGGTACTCCGAGGACGAGCTGGCGCGGCGGACCTACATGGATCTCACCCCGGAGCGATGGCATCCGGTCGAGGCGCGCGTCATCGCGGAGCAGGTCCTCCCCCGTGGATACTCGGACGTCTACGAGAAGGAGTACCGGCGCAAGGATGGGACCGTCTTCCCGGTTGAGCTCCGGACGTTCCTGCTGAAGGAGGGCGGTCGACCCGTGGCGATGTGGGCCATCGTCCGCGACGTCACGGATGCCCGCGCCTTCCAGGCCCAGATCGCGCTGACCTCGCGCCTGGCCGCCTTGGGAACGCTGGTCGCGGGCGTGGCCCACGAGATCAACAACCCGCTGGCGGCAGCGATCTCCGACCAGGACATCGCCCTGGGAGCCGTGCGGGGGCTCCGGGACAGGCTCCGCGGGAGCGGCCCGATAGACACGAAGGCCGAGGTCCTCGTGCTAGACGAGGTTGTCGAGGAACTGGGCGAGGCCCAGGAGGCTGGCCGGCGGATTGAACGGATCGTCAAGGACCTCAAGGTCTTCGGACGGCCCAACCAGAAGGATGCCAGGGAGCGAGTCCGATTGATGGACGTCGTCGACCTGGCCATGCTCTGGCTCCCCGCCGCGATCAACCAGACCGCCACCGTCACGGTGGAGAACGGGGGCGCGCCCGACGTCGTGGCCACCGCCGGGCAGATCACCCAGGTGGTGGTGAACCTGGTCACCAACGCGGCCAAGGCCACGCGGGATGGGGCGCGCGGCGCCATCGTCATCCGTGTCGCTCCCGGTACGCCAGGCATGGCGCGCCTGGATGTCGTCGACCAGGGCAGTGGAATCGAGCCCGCCGTCCTGCCGCACATCTTCGAGCCATTCTTCACTACGGGTGCCGTAGGGAAGGGGACGGGGCTCGGCCTGTCCATCTGTCACGCCATCGTGTCCAGCCACGGCGGAGCGCTGACGGTGAGGAGCGAGGTCGGCAAGGGTTCGACGTTCCGCGTGGAGTTACCGGCGGTAACCGAGGAGGCGTGACGGCGCTGGATGCATTCGTGGGCCTGAACCTCTTCCTCGAGGACAAGATCGGTCGCGAGGTCTGCCGGTAGGTCGCCGGGATGACCTTCGAGGCCTTCACGGCCGACGAGCGAACGCGCAACGCGGTGATGCGTGGAGTTGATCCGATTCGGCGTGTCCCTGACGAGTTCGCGACGTTCACCCACCGGTCGAAAGGCGCACGCGCAACCGGCCGGCCTCGGCCGTGACGATGGCGCCCTCGACGAGGTCAGGGCCGTGCAACTGCAGGACTCGCAGCGCGACCTCGGCTTGCTGAACTGCTGAAAGCCCGACCAGCCGAACGATGCCCGCATGCGGCAGTTCGCGCACCACGGCGAGTTCCCCAAAGTCCTTGTCGAGCGTGACCAGGACGCGGCCCTCGGCCAGGGCCTGGGCGAGGATCTCCTCGTCTCCCGGGTCGGCCGGCCACTCGCCGGACCAGACCACGTCGTGGCCAGCCGCCCGAAGGCGGGTGAGCGCCCCGCCCCAGACACAAGAGTCGAGGAGGAGCTTCACGTCCCGGTCGGAACGAGGAGGGGCTCGATGCGCTCGTGCCCGACTACCCGGCGGGCATAGGCGAGGCAGGCGAGGACGTCCTCGCGCTCCATCCACGGGTAGCCCGACACCACCGTCTCGATGTTGTCGCCGGCGGCGAGCATGCCGAGGACGTGCTCGACCGCGAGCCGGTGCCCGCGGACGATCGGCTTTCCGCCGAAGATCTGCGGATTGTAGGTGATGCGCTCGAGCAGGGCCTTCTCGTCCATGGTGGACCTCGACGGGAGTATATCCCGGTCGGGCGAACGGAGCACGGGGCTCCCCGGGCGCGCCCCTGTCCGCGTACGCTGCTCGGATGGGGCCTCACGTAGACCCGGTCCCTTTCTCGAGCTGATGCGTGGAGACGATCGCGAGGAACCGCGTGATGCCGATCGCGATACCCGCGAGTTCCTCGCGAAGTTCAGGGCCCCGCAGAACTTGAAGGGACCGCCAAGGACACCATCCAAGCGATCGCGCCCGCCGCGGCAGAGATTCAGCGTTTCCTCGGGATCGGTTCCATGCTCTCGCCGAAGTGCAGCGTCCAGCATGCCTTGCAGGCGTCGTTGCACTCGTCGCCGGCCCGCCGGTGGCCGCGGTTGAGCCGACCCCCTATACTCGCTCTGATGCGTCGCGAAGAAGCCATCGCCGCCCTCCGTGGCTACCTGCCGGCCCTCCGCCGAGACTTCGGCGTGCGCCGGCTCTCGCTCTTCGGGTCCACCGCTCGCGACGAGGCTCGCGAGGACAGCGACCTCGACATCCTGGTGGAGTTCGATGTCGTCCCCGCGCTGGACGCCTTCGTGGGCCTGAAGCTCTTCCTCGAAGACAAGATTGGCCGCAAGGTCGACCTGGTCACGCCCGACGCTCTGAAGCCGCGCATGCGGCCCGCAGTCGAGCGGGAGGCCGTGAATGTCGCCTGACCTGAACCGGGACTGGCGGCTCTACGCCGAGGACATCATCGAGGCGTGCGGCAAGGTCCGGCGATACGTCGCCGGGATGACGTTCGAGGCCTTCATGGCCGACGAGCGCACACGCGACGCGGTGATGCGGAACATCGAGATCATCGGCGAGGCCGCCAAGGGCATTCCGGACGAGGTCGCAGCAGGGGCGCCTGAGATCCCGTGGCGCAACGTGCGCGGCATGCGGGACATCCTGGCGCACGGGTACTTCGGCGCGTCCCAGGAGATTGTCTGGGTCACCGCGACGACGCTGATGGACCCGCTGGAGGCCGGGGTCCGCAAGCTTCTCGGCCGACCTTCGGGTTCCTGACCCGTCCAAACCAGGACCGAAACGAGACCAGTCTGGTGTTCGATCTCGTCACTTCATGTCGACTCCCGTGGTCTCGGTCATCTCACCAAACTCCTGTCCCGCAAGGAAATTCGAACAACGACGCCCGTCTGCCCGTTGCCCTTTTCGAGGGCTCATAACCCGAAGGTCCCAGGTTCAAATCCTGGCCCCGCAACCATCAAACAGAACGCCGGTCTGGCCTCGTGCCGGACCGGCGTTCCCGATTCTGGGGAACCGCCGTGGCACTGCCCTTGGCTGCCCCGCCCCAGACACAAGAGTCGAGGAGGAGTTTCACGTCCCGGTCGGAACGAGGAGGGGCTCGATGCGCTCGTGCCCGACCACTCGGCGGGCATAGGCGAGGCACGCGAGGACGTCTTCGCGCTCCATCCACGGGTAGCCCGACACGACCGTCTCGATGGTGTCGCCGGCGGCGAGCATGCCGAGGACGTGCTCGACCGCGAGCCGGTGGCCGCGGATGATCGGCTTCCCGCCGAAGATCTGCGGACTGTAGGTGATGCGCTCGAGCAGGGAGTTCTCGTCCATGGCGGACCTCGACGGGGAGCATATCCCGGTCCGGCGAGCGGAGTTTGGGGCTCGCCCGCGAGAAGGACCTCGACACCCGCTGGATCGACGTCGGGCCGGAAGGCGAGGGCATATCGGCGTCACCGTGGACGTGACGCTCCGGCTCTGCCCGGCCCACCGGGCCCGGCTCCTCCAGACGTTGGGCCGCGAGGACTCGGAGACCATCGGTCCACCTCGCGCCACCCTGGGCCGCCCGGCGAGCGTGCGCCTCCTGCCACCCGCGAATCCGAGGACGAGCAACCAGACCAGGTCGTGGATCCGGGCCAGCCGCTGACGCTCTCGGGCCTCGAGCGAACGCGCACGGAGCATGGCGAAAGTGTCAGGTTTGACGTTTAACGTTAAGCGTTATATCGTGTGGGCGTGATCAAAAGCTTCCGCTGTGCTGACACGCAAGCGCTGTTCGAGACCGGCAAGTGCAGGCGGTTTTCGGGCATCTCGATCGTCGCGACGCGCAAGCTGGCCCAGCTCGATGCCGCGCACACCTTGGAATTCTTGCGCTCGCCACCGGGTAACAGGCTTGAGGCCTTACGAGGCAGCCGTGCAGGACGATACAGCATCCGCGTGAACGATCAGTTCCGCTTGTGCTTCCGCTGGACAGCGGCCGGTCCGGAAGATGTCGAAATCGTCGACTACCATTGACGGAGAACTGCGATGATCAAGAACGGCATGCGACCGGTACATCCCGGGGAAGTATTGCGAGAGGATTTTCTGGTGCCGCTCGGCACCAGCGCCAATGCGCTGGCCAAGGCCCTGAACGTACCTGCGCCGCGCATCAACGACATCGTTCGCAAGCGGCGCGGCGTCAGCGCCGATACCGCCATGCGGCTTGCGCGCTACTTCGGCGGCGATGCGCGCTCGTGGTTGAACTTGCAGGCCGCATACGACCTGCGAGTTGCCGAGATAGCGAGCGCGAAACGCATTGAGCGGGAGATCGCTCCAGCGTCACCGTGAACGCGTGCC
>CAIQRS010000163.1 GCA_903874275.1 uncultured Anaeromyxobacter sp. | reverse complement strand
GAGCTTCAACGGAAAGCTCTCGGGACTGCGCAACGCGACCGTCGCCGGGAGTCAAGCCACGGTGACCTTCAGCGACGGCGGCGCCGATCGTCCCGGCGTGGAGCTCAACGGCGCGAAGATCGAGCGAACGCCGTCCTTCGCCATCGTTCAGCCCGGTGCATTCGAGGTGACATTCATCGACCAGAGCGGGACGAGGACGCAGTACAACCTCACCGCCGCAGCCGGAGGCCGCTACACGTGCCATCCCGCGAGTGGCTGCAGGTGAACCGCCTACCCTGACGGTTCAGAACGCGAAGATGAGGACGCCGCTCGCGACGGCGGCCCCGCCTGCGGCGATGAACATCGTGGTCGCGGAGGACTTGGACGAATCCCCCGCGGCCAGGCTCTGCTCGTAGCTGGCCCGGCTCGAGCCGGTGACGAGGCCGCCACCCGGACTGACCTGCGCCGCCGCGCTGCTGTAGCTCGAGTTCGCCGACTTGGCCATGAGACCCCCGGCCACGGCGAGTCCCACTGCGCCCGCTCCCACCACGACCCCGACGATCCGGGTCACTCCCCAGCCGCTCGGAGGGGGGGCCGGAAACAGCGCCACGACCTTGCCCGCAGCTTCCCCTCCGCGGAGGAAGGAGGCCATGTCCCTCGCACGCCGGTCCATGTCCTCCTGGGACTCGACGACATCGACGGTCGCTTCCCGGACCTTGGAGCCATCGGCGACGAGGTACGTCGAGGCCAGATAGCGGGTGACGGGGCCTGCCGGAACCGTGACGACCACCACCCGTTCCACGTTCAGCTTCCGGCTCGCCAGCACGGCCGGACAGGGAAGGAGCAGGGCCCGGGGCGCATCGCAGGCAGGTTCCCCGTCCGCGACCACCAGCGTGGCGCTGTTGACGTCGACGAAGCTTCCCAGTTCCAGCGAGACCACCGGGGTGTCGAGCCGGACGTCCCGCTCCACCAGGGAGCGCGCGCTCTTGCCCACGCCGCTCACATGCACGGTCTGTCCGCGCTGCCGCCGGACGGAGACGCGCTGTCCGAGATTGGCGATGGTGCCGATGTCGCGCCCTTCGACGAACACCGTGACGCCCGGGAGCGCGGAGGTGACCTCGAGCGAGACCTGATCGGCCACGGGCAGGTTCTGGATGAAGTCCGAGTAGAAATCGGCATCCGGCTTCTCGCCGGGCGCGAAGACCCGGTTCGGCTGGCTCATCAAGGTCCCGATGTCCGGGGCGGCGGCATGGAGCCGAGCCTTGATGGCCGCCGCTTCCGCCCTCTCCCCCGGGCCATCCCGCTTCTCCTCGAGCTCGTACGCCAGGCGGAGCGACGACTTCACCCAGATGCGAAATCGTTCCGGGGAGTCCGGCTGCCCCTCCAGATCGACCAGGACCTGTCGAAGGGTGGCCGTGCCATCCTCGTCGCGGGATGGGTTGGGAAGCCTGAAATACTGGATCGCCTTCCGGTAGCTCTCCTCCAGCCGTTCCTCCGAGACGGACGGGCGGGGCACGAGCCCCCGCGTCGTCTCATCGGTCGAGAGCACGTCGGCGCCCTGAGCAGTGAGTTGCTCGCGGAGGGATCGGACGAAGGCCGGGAGCTTCGCGCCCGCACCCTTCGGCGTCTCCTGGGCGAGCACCGCATACCCGGTCGGGGAAACGCCCTGCGTCCCGGGAGGTTTCGCCGTGGCCGCTGCCGTCGACTGGCCGAGGGCAGTCGAAGGGATCACCAGCAAGGAACCGAGCCAGACACCGCACCAGATCGTCCGAAACATGGCAGCGAAATATGCCACAGGTCAGGCCTTCGGCGCACCTCCCCAGCCTGGGGACCGGCGGCGGGTTGCAGGGGCCGCCCCTGCTGTGGCAAGAAGCTACCCGGCCATGAAACCGTCCAGCCCGATGACCGTAGGCACCCTTGCGGCACTCCTCTGTACTGCGGGCTGCGCCACCGCGGGCTTCCCGAAGGAACCGGTGCCAGTCGCCTTCACGGTGAAGGCCAGCAAGAGCCTGAACCCGGACGGGAATGGCCGGTCGCTGCCCACGGTGATCCGCTTCTACTTCCTCAAGAGCCCAACCCGCATCTCGAAGGCGACCTTCGAGGAGATCTACACTTCCGGCCGCGACAGGGACGTGCTCGGCGACGACTTCGTCCGGATGGAGGAACTCACCGTGTACCCCGGGGAGACCATCGACCGGGATGTCCAGGTCGATCCGCAGGTCAGGGCCATCGGGGCGGTGGCCATCGTCCGCACGCCGGTCGGCGAGACGTGGCGAGACATCAAGGTTTTCGAGCGCCCGGGCGACAAAAAGAGCTTCTCCTACGTCGTAGAAGGGTCCGCGATCAAAGGGAAATAGACGCACCATGACATCCCCGCTGCGCCCGATCTGGTCCGAAGGGCTGCTCCTGACCCCGCAGCACCTCCAGGCGCTCGACAAGCACCACGAGTCGCTCCTCGAGTCGCGGGTATCCGCGCTGGCCCCGGCGGGCTGGGGGGTGTCGGCCTTCGAGATCGACCAGGCCGCGCTGGGGAGCGGGCGAGTCCGGTTGACCCGGTTCGAGGGAATCCTGCCCGACGGGCTCCCCCTGTCGTTCGACGAGGGGGAAGCCCCGAACGCCAAGCCCGTCGCCGCCTGGTTTCCCCCTTCGGCGAAGAGCCTCTCGGTTTACGTGGGAGTTGCCCGCGAGCGGGACGGGGTGGCCAGCTTCGCGGAGGACGCCGTCGAGGCGAGAGCTCGTTACGGAAAGTTCAGGCGTTCCCAGGACGACGCCACGAACCCTGGTTCCGTCCAGGACCTTCTCCTCGGAAGGGCCGTGCCCGTCCTGCTCCTCGAGGGCGAATCGCAGGTCGATTTCGTGACCATCAAGATCGCCGAGCTCGTCCGGAGCCCTTCCGGCGGCCTTGCGGAGTCGCCCCGGTTCGTGCCGCCCGTTCTCCGTCTGGGCGCCTCCCGGGTTCTCGTCGAGGCCCTCCGGGGCGTCAGCGCGGGGCTCTTCGTCAAGCAGCGCAGCCTTGCCGCGGCGCGTCATCAGCCCGGGGCGCCGGCGTCGGAGCAATCGACGGCCGACCTGGGGAGAGGGATTCAGCTCCTCGCGGTCTCGGTGGGAACCGCGGAACTGGGCCAGCTCGCCGACGACCTCGACGCCCCGCCCCGGGAAGCGTTTGCGGCGCTCCTTCGCCTCGCCGGCGCGCTGAGCGCGCTCTCGACCTTCGATCTTGCAGCGCTGCCGAGGTTCAGCCACGTCGAGCCGGGGCCAGCCTTCGGGCGCCTGATCGAGACCGTCGAGGCGCTGCTCGCGGAGATCCGGGTCGTGGACGAGTTCACCTCGATCTCCCTGGAGACCAAGGCCGGGCTGAGCAGCGGATCCCTGGCGGGCTCTGGCCTCGCCGAGGAGCCACGTCCTCGCGTCTTCCTCCTCGTGAAGAGCGATCTCCCGCGAGCCGAGCTGAACGAGAAGATCCTGAAATTTTGCAAGGTGGCCTCCCAGTCGAAGATCCTCGGACTGATGAACTCGAACCTGCCCGGGATTCCCCTGGTCGCGGTGGACCCTCCGCCGCAGCTGCCGGAGCGGCCCGGTGCTGCGTACTTCCAGATCCAGACCGGGACCCAGCAAGGCGGCTTCCATCCTGAATGGAAATTGACCCAGGAGAAACGGGCGATCGCGATCTACCTGCCCCCTCAGTGCGGACCGAAGACGACCGTCGAGATCCTGAGCATCGGGTCGCCTGGCCAAGGCTGAGCCCGGGTGGATCGCGCACGCTTGGTGCGCGCGTTCAGTATCTGCGCCGGAACCGGATCGGCTACCATTCCGGCCTTTCCGATGGGGGTCGGCCTGGCGCTTGTTCGATGCATCCGGGGGGGGAAGTGGAACGTGTCGATGAGCTGGTGGCAGAAGCCGTAGGGGAGCTGGTCGTCCTCCGGAAGGCAGACCCTCTGCCCGCACCACCCGCGCTCTCCAAGTCCGTCCAGGGTCTGATCGACAAGCTGGGTGCGGATCTGACCAGCGCGGGCATGAACACCCGCGACAGGGAGGATATCTCCTTCGCGATGGTCGCGTTCGCCGACGAGATCTTCCTCGAGAAGAGCGAGGAGATCCAGGATCACTGGCGCGCGAACCTCCTTCAGGCCCACTACTTCAAGACGAACGACGCCGGCGCGCAGTTCTTCGATCGGCTGGAGACGGCGCGACGCGAAGGCCGCAAGGACGTCGTGCGCGCCCTCTACCTGGTCATCCTCCTGGGCTTCCAGGGAAGGTACCGGATCCAGGGGGGGCAGCTGGAGCTGGACGCTCTCGCACGGGAGCTCTCCCGCGATCTGGGGCTCGACGCGGAGGAAGACTCGACCGAGCTCGCGCCACGAGCCGAGAGGCCCCGCGAAACGGTGGTGCGGGTCGCTCGTGGCGGGAACCGGATCCTGCTGTCGGTGGCGGCCGGCGCCTTGGCGCTGGCCATCGTGCTCTACGTCGTGCTGGTGGGGCTCAGTGCGGTGGGGGGCAGCAGCGCCGCCGACTTCATCGACAAGCTCGCAATCAAGCCGGTCGGGTGAGGCTGGGGCCGCGGACCATGCTCATCGTCATCGCCGTCCTCATCCTCGTCGTCACCTGGCTTCCGGTCGGGGTGTTCAGGAGCGAGCTCGCGGCTGCCGGGGACGACGCGGCCTGGCTTGCGCTTGCTCTCAAGGCCGCGCTGCTGGTCACGGTCATCGACATCGTGGTCGTGGGGACGATCTACGCCTACCGCAGGTATCGCTCCCACAAGGCCGCCCGGGGAATCGAGCGGGCCCTCGGCGCCGAGGCGGATGCCCAGGGCGGGAGGACCCGGCCCGACCAGGGCGGCGAATTCCGGGAACTGCGCGAAGAGTTCGAGAAGGCCGTCAAGTCGCTGAAGGCGTCGAAGCTCGGTCGCTCTGGGGCGGACGCGCTCGGCGCGCTTCCCTGGTACATGATCATCGGCCCGCCCGGCGGCGGGAAGAGCACCGCTCTCCGGGCATCGGGGCTCAACTTCCCGTACCTGTCGAAGCGAGGGGGGGACAAGCGGGGCGTGCGGGGCATCGGAGGCACCCGCAACTGCGAGTGGTGGCTGACCAACGAGGCCGTCCTCCTCGACACGGCCGGACGGTACGCCACGGAGGCCGAGGACAGGGAGGAGTGGCTCGGCTTCCTGGAGATGCTCCGGAAGAACCGTCCGGGCCTCCCGATCAACGGGGTCCTGGTGGCCATTCCGGTCTCCGATCTCCGCGAACTCAAGGAGGCAGGAGCCAGGGAGCTGGGCGACGTGCTCCGGGAACGCGTGGACGAGGTGATGGCGCGGCTGGGTGTCGTCGTCCCCGTGTACCTCGTCTTCACGAAGTGCGACCTGGTGCCCGGATTCGTCGCGCTCTTCCGGGATCTTCGCAAGCGCGAGCGCGAGCAGATGTGGGGCTTCACCGTGCCGCTGGCCGAGGACCGTCCGGCGGCCGAGGTGATCCAGGAAGGTTTCGAGGAGCTGGCCGACGCGGTGGAGAGACGCGCGTGGCTCCGGCTGGGCCGTGAGCGAAACGTGGAGGCGCGGGAGCTCGTCAGTGGCTTTCCCCGGCAGTTCCGGGCCCTGGAGTCCAATGTCTCCTCGGTGGTCGAGAGCCTGTTCAAACCCAACGTTTACCAGGAAAGCCCCATCCTGAGAGCCGTCTGCTTCACGAGCGGAACGCAGGAAGGAAGGGCCATCGACCGGCTGGACCGCGAGCTCTCCCAGTTGCGCGGCATCGACCCGGCAACGGCGCAGGACGAGTCGCCCGGAGAGGACAAGAGCTACTTCCTCCTCGAGCTCTTTTCGAAGGTCATCTTCCCCGACCGGGATCTGGCGCGCCGGACCGCCTCCGGGTCGGGGCGGTGGACCTGGGCGGTCCGGGCCGCGGCCGCCGGGGCGGCCCTGCTCTCGTTGGCCCTGCTGGCGCTGCCCTTGAGCGCGTACTTCTCGAATCGCAGGTTCCTCGCGGAGGCAAGAGCCGCGGCGAAGCCAGTCTCCAGCGCG
This sequence comes from uncultured Anaeromyxobacter sp., assembly GCA_903874275.1. Taxonomy (GTDB): domain Bacteria; phylum Myxococcota; class Myxococcia; order Myxococcales; family Anaeromyxobacteraceae; genus CAIOAK01. The sequence goes on along the minus strand of CAIQRS010000163.1, from coordinate 23,086 downwards.
ACGACGAGCGACGATCCGCTCGATGGCATCGAGCCCCTGGGGAAGTTCATCGACGACCACAAGGACGGGCCGGGCTTCGCGTCGCGCCTGGGCATGTACCAGGGGGGGACTGTCCTTCCCGCCCTTCGGCGGCTCTACGGCTCGCGCGTCCGAGTAGCCATCGTCGATCCCGTCCTGACCGACGATGCGGCCAACCTGGCAGCATGCGCCGGAGCTGGCAGCGGCAACTGCAGCCCGGTGGTGCTCTACGACCAGTTGAAGGCCTACCTCCTCCTGACGCGCCGAGCGCCCGGGACGAAGCCTCCGGGCATCGACAAGGAGATCAAGGAGCTCGACGACAAGATCAGGGAGGGCTCGGAGGAGTGGCTGGTCGCGCACATCTCCGAGGGCTGGAACTCGCGCGGCAGGGCGGGTGAGTCCACCGAGCGCGTGAGTCAGGCGGTGAAGCGATACGCCAGCTTCCTGACCAAGGACCCGGTCGCGAAGTCGCTGACGATCGCCGAGGATCCCGAACTCGTCTCCCGGGCACGCAAGGCCCTGTCGCCGAGCCTGGTCCAGCTCGCATTGGATCGGGTGGTGTCGGACGTGGCCGCGAATGCCGACGGCTGCCGAGACGTGAACCTGAAGTTCATCGTGGGGCCTGGCCTGGCGATCGACTCCAAGCGCATCGTTCGCGCCGCCTTCACCCGCGACTGCTACGCAAAGACGGTGCGGGACCGGCTCGCGAAGCCCGGCAAGATCCTGGACCCCTGGGTCGTCGAGGTGGCCAAGGACATCAGTGGCAAGATCGAGCTGGCCTACTTCGACGCCTATCAGATCGAGTGGTTGGAATTCATCAAGTCGATCCGCCTCCGGGACCCGTCCGGCCTTCCTCGGGCGTGGGCCGACCCGGGCGCGCTCCTGAAGGAGCTCGACGCGAGGAGCGGGGAGGGCGACTATCCCGCCAGGGCGATCTTCCGGGCGGTGGCCGCCAACACGCGATTCGAGCGTCGGAAGGGGGCGTCCGGCGCGTCATCCCCGGAAGACCGGCTCGAGGCTCGATTCAGGCGATTCTGCGAATTCGGCCTCGGGCCGCGGCCGGTCGCCGCCAAGGGTGGGGAGGCTCCGCAGGCAACCCCCTCGGAGCTCGACCGGAGCCACGGCCTGGTCGTGGGCGCCGCGGGGTCCTTGAGGGATGCGACCTCCGCGGATCCCGCAGGCACACGCGAAGCGTCGAAGCAGCTGAGAACGGCCAGGGAGCAAGTGCAGACCTACGCGGAGAGGGCCAGCGACCCGGACGTCGAACGCCTCATCCGAGAGCTGTACGTCGGTCCCATGGCATCCGCCGGGACCATCGCCACCGTCCGCGTGGCCGAGCCGATCGAGCGGAGTTTCTGCTCCCTCGTCAGGGATTGGAATTCGACGCTCGCGGCGCGATACCCAGTGGCTCGAGCGGGAGCTCCGGAGGCGCCCATCGTGCAGTTCTCGAGATTCTTCGGCCCGCAGGGAGTCGTACGGTCCTTCGCCGAGAAGGACCTGAAGGACATGGCGGCCGACGTGCAGTTCGTCGGCGGTCGCCACGTGACCAACCCGGCCGCCGCCCGGCTGCCTGGCGGGCTGCTCCCGTTCCTCGACTGGGCGAGGGACGTCACGAGCCAGTTCTTCCCGGATGGCTCCGCGGGCATCGCGGCGAAATTCCGGGCCGAGATCACCAGCGTCGACAACTTCGTCTACGCGGTTCTGCGCATCTCGGGCAAGAAGGTCGTCGTGTACGAGAGTGGGCGCAGCAGCTCGGAGGCGTTCACGTGGCCGGGGGGAGACCAGGGGCAGCACGTTCTCGGCGCATCCCTCGGACTGAAGAAACGCAGGGAGGATGCGGGCGAGGTCTCCATCGCGAAGCCCGGAGAGTGGGGTTTCTTCCAGTTTCTCGAGCTCGCCAAGACCACTCCCACGGAGAAAGGCTTCCGCGCGACGTGGCAGGTGGAGGGGGGGGCGATCACGATCGAGTTCGAACCCCTGAGCGTACCTTCTCCCTTCGGGAGCCGGGCGAGTCCTGCTCCCCTGTCCCGGCTCAGGGATGTGAAGAGTTGGCAGAAGGCGACGAGGTGCGGGCCGTGAGCCCCGCCGCGGTGTCGATCTCGCCCGGCCCGGTCGGCGCCTTCGGGAAGATCCCGTCGAGCGGCGACTTCGTCGAGGCCGGGACGGTGGGCCCCGAGATGCAAGCCCTGGCGCGCTGGATGGAGGAAGCGGTGCACGCTCTCCGCGCGATCGACGCGGCCGTCGAGCCCGTCCGGTTCCTCTTCACGCCGCTCGCCGGGGGCCGCGCGCTCGTGGGGACGCTCGGGCCCAGCACAGACCGGGTGGGGCGGACCTTCCCGCTCGCGGTCGCGTGCGCCGCCACGGTGAGGCCCGACGACCTGTCCCTGGTCCCCGGAGCGTTCCAGCACTTTCTCGAAGGTGCCGAGGGGACGATCCTGGGGAGAGCACCGAGGATGAGCGCCGCCGAGCTCGCCGCGGCCGTGCGACGGCTGGCGCCCCCTGGCCCGGCAGAGGTCGAGCGGGAGCGCGGTGAGCGGAAGGAGGGTCTTGCCCGGCCGATCGGGGAACTCTGGCGCAGCGCGTACGGCGATGCCAGTCACGCCCTTCGATTCTACGGCGTCCGGACCCTGCTGCTCGCGACCCGGCAGGTTCGTGCCCGGGAGCCCGTGGGGGTCAGGGTGGTCGTGGACTGTCCTGTCGCCTGCGCGGCCGACGTCCGTGACTGGCTGTCGCTGGTCGGCGGCTGCCTCGACTGGGTGAGGGCCCCCACGATCTTCTGGCGGGCCGATCGGACGCGACTGATGGTGTCGGCGGGTCCGGCGCCGGCCGGAGTCCTGGGAGCCATGGGCGCCTCGCCGATCGACGCATCCTGGATCTGGCCGCTATCGACACGGAGGGACGAAGCCGTCGCGGAGGCGAAGGAAGCGCTCGAGGCGCCGATTCGAAGGATCCTGGACGACCCCGGCGCCCCGGTGTCGGCACTCCGCGACGCGATGCGGGCCTAGGACGGGAACGCGAATGGCACCCACCCTCGACGAGGTCATGGAGAGCGCCCTTCCCTGGCTCGATCCCATCCCGGGTGCGTCGGAGACGGGGATCGACGCCACCTACGAAGCCGACTACCAGTTCGTCAGCAGGGAGATCGGGAAGCTGACCGGCCTGGGAGGGTCGATCGAGTGGACCGAGGTCCGGGAGAAGGCCGGCGGGGTGCTCGAGAGGCAGAGCAAGGACATCTTCATCGCGTGCTGCTTTGCGATCGCGCAGGAACGCACCCAAGGACTCCGGGGGCTCGGGACTGGCCTGATGGTCGTGGCGGAGGTGCTGGGACGTTTCTGGACATCCGCGTATCCAAAGTCTCCGAAGGCCCGGGAGCGGGCGCTGAACCTTGTCAGCGGCTACGCGCCGTGCATGCCCAACCAGCCTGTGCTGGCGGATGACAAGGAGTTTGCACTGGTCGCAGCGCACCACTTCGGTGAGATGGAGATGCTCCGCTGCAACACGGACGAGCGAACGAAGGATCTGCTGGTCAAGATTCGCAAGATTCCCGTGGAACCACGAACGCCGGCCAAGCAAGGATCAGCTGGCAGTGAGCAGTCGGCCCCCGTCGCGGGTCCCGTCCCCATCGACGGATCCGAAGCCGGTTCGCCGCCCGAGGGGCGTGCTGTCGCAGTCGAGCCCAAGGCACCCACTTCCCAGGTGCAGGACGCTCCGGACCCGGCCAGCGAGGAGGCAGCCACATGGTTGACGGGCGTGGGGAGGAAGCTCCAGGACCACGCTTCCAGGTTGCGAAGCATCGATCCGCGCAACCCGTTGGCGTACCGGCTTCTCCGCACCGGGATGTGGCTTCACCTCGACGCGACACCGAAGGCTCCCGGGCGCATCCTCGGCGTGCCCGTGCCTCGGCCCGCGGAGCGAGTCCTTGCCACGCCCCCGCCGCCCAGGGACGTCAGGATGGCCATCGAAATCCAGCTGAAGAAGCAGGACTGGAAGAGTTTGCTGTCGACGGTCGAGGAGACGTTGCCGGCCAATCGACTCTGGCTCGATCTCCAGTGGGTAGCATGGAAGGCGCTCGAGCAGCTCGGGCCCGATCACGAGCCTGCACGACGGCAGGTACTGGCCCAGGCTCGCGATCTGCTGACCCGCATGCCGGATCTACCCGGCATGGCCTTCGAGGACAAGACGGCCGTCGTCTGGGACAGGACCGGTGAGGACAAGGACCTGTTCGGCACGAGGGACTGGATCGAGAAGACCGTGATGGGCTCGAGTGGACAGCCGTCGGAGACGGCTGGTCCCGAACCAGACGAAGCAACCCTCCGGCTCGACGCGGCGGCCAGGTCGGGCGACATCGCGCAACTGGAGAAGGCGGTCTCCGAGGCGCCCAGCGAACGCCTCCGGTTCGAGGCAGCGCTCGCGTTGTCACTCGAGCTTTCGAAGGGCGCCCACGGCGGAAAGTCGAAGCACGTGGCCCTCGGAATCCTGGCAGACCTGGTCCGGTTGATCGACACCCATCGCCTGGACACCTGGGAGCCCCGGCTCGCCGCCCGATGTCTTCGTACCTTCGTCGACCAGGCGAAGGCGGATGGCGGGCCGAAGGACCAACCCGCCGAAGTACGAGCCGCATGGTCCCGCCTTTGTCGCCTCGACCCGAAAGCGGCAAAGCAAGTCGTCTGGAAGCAAGCAGTGATCTCCAACGGGGCATCGAGCCCCTGAGAGGTGGACCATGGCCGATGATACCGTTGCCCCAAAGGAGCGCGTCAGCATCCGATACCGCACCGACACGGATGGTGCACAGGAGGGCGTCGAGCTCCCCTTCAGGATCCTCATGGTGGGGGACTACACCGACCGCAAGGATCCAACGCCGCTGGGGGACCGGAAGCCCGTCAACGTCACCAAGGCCAACTTCAACTCCGTGATGGCTGCCCAGAAGCTCGAGGTGGCCGTTGCCGTTCCCGACCGGCTGACCGGGGAGACGGATGCCCAGCTCTCGGCGACGCTCTCCTTCGGAAAGCTGGAGGACTTCGGTCCGGATGCCATCGCGCGGAACGTGCCCGAGCTGCAAAAGCTTCTGGAGCTTCGCAAGGCGCTGAGCACCCTCAGTTACCCGCTCGGTGCGGTGCCGATCTTCAGGAAGCGACTCCAGGCACTCATGGCGGATCCAGTCGCGCGCGAGAAGCTCATGCAGGCCCTAGGCGTCGACAAGTAGCCAGCCGAACAAGGAGACATCACAATGACCGATACCAAGGGAGCCGGGCCAGGCGCTGACGGCAAGGCCTTGCTCGAGCAGGTGCTCGAGACACTCAACGTGACGACGTCCGACGCCGCCGCGCCGGCATACATGAAAGCCCTGGGAGAGTTCGTCGGCCAGATGGCCCGCGAGGGCGGTGCGGTCGTGAAGGTCGATCGGCAAGCGCTCGACGCGATGATCAGGAGCATCGACGAGCGCCTGGAGGCCCAGGTCAACGAGATCCTGCACCACCCGAAGGTCCAGAAGCTCGAGTCCGCCTGGCGCTCGCTGCGATTCGTGGTGGACCGGATCAACTTCACCCAGAACATTCGCCTCGACCTCCTGGACGTCGACCGGGACACGCTCCAGGCCGAGGCCGAGGAATACCCGGCCGACGTCACCGGCTCGGGCCTCTACAAGATCGCCTATTCCTCGGCCTACGGGATCCACGGCGGCAAGCCATACGGTGTGATGAACCTCGACCTCGCCCTCGGTCCCTTGGCCAGGGATGTGGGGCTCATGCAGTACGTGGCCCGCGTAGCCTCGATCGCCCACATCCCCACCTTCGCCAACGCAGCCCCTGACATGTTCCGCAAGAAGGGCTTCGAGAGGATGGAGGGGATGAGTGATCTGAAAGCCCTCTTCGACAAGGGCCCCGAGTACGCCGCCTGGAAGAGCTTCCGCGCGAGTGAGGAGGCTCGCTACCTCGGGCTCTGCATGCCGCGGTTTCTGCTGCGCCTCCCCTACGACGCCAAGGAGAAGCCGGTCGAGTCCTTCAGCTTCAACGAAGACGTCACCGGCAAGCACCAGAACTACCTGTGGGGAATGGCATCCAACACGATGATCACGCGCGTGGCCGACTCGTTCGCGAAGTACGGCTGGGCGCCCAACATCATCGGTCCCCAGTCGGGTGGAACGGTGGGCGATCTCCCGCTCCACCACTATCCGGCGATGGGGGAGATCCAGACCAAGATCCCGACCGAGACGGAGATCCCGGACCCGCTCGAGCTCGAGCTTTCCGAGGAGGGCTTCATCCCGCTGGTCTACCGGAAGGAGTCCAACAACGCCTGCTTCATGTCCGCAAACTCCGTGCAGGCGCCGAAGAAGTTCGAGGGCTCTCCGACCGCCGACGCGAACCACCGCCTCGGAACGCAACTCCCCTACATGTTCATCATCACCAGGCTGGCCCACTACATCAAGATGCTCCAGCGCGAGCAGATTGGCTCCTGGAAGGAGAGGTCCACGCTCGAGCGGGAGCTCAACACCTGGATCGGCCAGTACGTGTCGGACATGGACGACCCGGCCCCGGCCGTGAGGGCCAGGCGCCCCCTGCGGGAAGCACAGGTGACGGTCGAGGACGTCGAGGGGCAGCCGGGCTGGTACCAGTGCGGCATCCGGGTGCGCCCCGCCTTCAAGTACATGGGGGCGGCCTTCACCCTTTCACTCGTCGGGAAGCTGGACAAGAAGTAAGGCGACCTACCAACCGGAAAACGCACAAGGGAGACGAAAATGGCCGAATCCGTACACCTGTTCCTGAAGGCAAATGGCTCGGACGTGAAGGGGGACAGCACGCAGGTGAGCCTGGGGCGCAAGGACTCCATCGAGTGTCTCTACTACGAGCAGGGCGTGCAGAGCGCTCGTGAAGCGGGAACCGGCACAGCCCTGGGCCGGCGCCAGTACTCGCCGCTCGTCATTCGCAAGCGCATCGACAAGTCGTCGCCGCTCCTCGTCAAGGCGCTGGTCGAGAACCAGAAGATCGAGGGCACGTTCAAGTTCTTCCGGCCCAGCCCCACCGGCGACGGCACGACGGAGCAGTTTTACACGGTGGTCATCAAGGAGGGACACGTGTCCTCCGCCCGGCAGTTCGTCCATGACACGATCTCGTCGGCGACGAATCTCCTCCCGCCGATGGAGGAGGTGACGTTCGTCTTCAAGACCATCAGCTGGACGTTCACCAATGGCGGCATTTCCCACGAGGACTCCTGGAGCTCGAACCGCTGACCGGCCAGGAAGCCCATGGCAGAGGAGTGGGTATCGGAATGACGGCTGACCGGGGGCGATGCCTCCTTGCCCGCATCGCGGGGCGAGGAATGGGCAACGACGACGTCGCGCACGTCGCCGATCGGCTACGCGTGCTCCTGAACACCCGGCGGGGAGGATCCGCGAGTTCGCCTGGGTTCGGGATCATCCCCTTCGCCGACTACGCCTACGACGTCCGGCAAGGCTCCGCTCGCCTGGCGAGCTCGGTCCGTCTCGCGATCGAGAGCTTCGAGCCGGCCCTGAGGGACGTGACGGTGCACGCCATCGCCTCACCGGGGGGACGGGCAGCGCTCGAGATCGAGCTCGAGATCGCTGGTCGCCTGGCGACGCGTCCCGAGACCGTCACCTTCCAGGCTGTGTTCTACCCCGGGGGTAAGGCCCACGTGAGCCGGTAGCCATGTACGACCGAATCGGGAGCGAGGTAGCGCTGCTGCGAAGGGCCTGGCAGGAGTTCTCCCGGTCCGCGCCCTCGAGCCCCGACGTCGATCGGCTTCCCGCCGATAGCCGCGGCGACCCGGACGTGGAGCGGCTCTTCGAAGGGTTCGCGTTCCTCGCGGCGCAGGTGCGCGAGCGAATCGAGGACGAGTTGCCGGAGGTCATCCACGACCTGGCGGAGATCCTCGTCCCGAGTCTCCTGCGCCACGTCCCTGCCTGCTCCGTCGTCGAGTTCACGCCGCGGGCCGACATGGTCCGAAAGAGGATTCGGGTTGCACGTGACGAGACGGAACTCGCCGCGTTGGAAGACCGGAGCGCCACTCCGGGTGGGCGGGGGGAGATCCGCTTCCGCACGACGGCAGATCTCGACCTGCTCCCGGTCGCAATCCACCAAACGGCCCTCGACTTGTCACGGGGCGGCGCCCCGGTGTTGCGTATCCAGGCCCGTGCGCCGCAGGCAGCACTTCCCGCCGTGTTCGAGAAGGATGGTCTGAGGATCTTCATCCACGGGGAGTATCCGACGGCCGCCAGCCTGGCGCTTCTCGTGGCCCGGCACCTGGCCGCAGTCGAGGTCCGGGGACTCGGAAAGGGTGGACGGGTGGTGTCGCTCGACCCCCGGAGCGTGCGATTGGTTGGTTTCGATCCGGACTTCCCGCTGCTCCCCTGGCCTCGCCTGGCGCCGCAGGGCTACCGGACCATCCAGGAGTACTTCACGCTCCGCGAGAAACTGCTCTTCTTCGACATCCGGGATCTCCACCTCGCGCGCGAGGTCGCCGAGGAGCGCTTCGAGGTGGTCCTCCGGTTCTCCGAGGGGGCCCCTGCCCTGGTCGGGCGAATGGAGAGCGTCGCGCTACGCACCAACTGCTCTCCCGTGGTGAATCTCAGCCGGGCGCCAGCAGACCCCGTCCAGATCGATGTGCTCGGGCAGCGCGCACTGCTGCGCACCTCTCCCTCCGGCGGTGCGGAGATCTACTCCGTCGAGTCCGTGTCCCGCATCCCCACACGGCCAGGCGAGCGGCGTGTTCGGCTTGATCCATTCTCCGCATTCCGTTCCGGGCAGGCCCCAGGTGCGATTCAATACAGGCTCCGCCGCGTGGCGGCGCGAGGGGGAGGTGGGATCGACACGTTCCTCTCGGTGGTGTCGGCTGCGGATGCGGGACACCCGCCGGGTCCGATGACGCTGTCGGTGGATACCACGGTGACGAACCCGCGCCCCGCAGCCTCGCTCCGGGTCGGGTCGATCGACGTGGCAACGGAGTCTTCCCCCACCCAGGCCACGTTCACCAACATCCTTCCGGTGAGCCTGGCGGTGCCACCCCCGCTGGGAACGGGGCTCCCCTGGCGGCTGGTGAGCCATCTTGGCCTGGCCCGGGGGAGTCTGGGATCGGCGGCGGCGCTTCGAGACCTCCTCCATCTCTACAACTTCCGCGCTTCCACCGGCGACCCGACGGGTGAGCAGAACCGGAGGCGGATCGACGCCATCCTCGAGGTCCGGACGACCGGGGAGCGCCGGCTCGTGGGAGGGGACCCGGTTCGTGGAGTCCATTGTGAGATCGGCCTCGACGACGCGCCGTTCCAGGGCGCCGGGGATGCCTTCCTCTTCTGCTCGGCGATCGACGAGCTGCTCGCGGCCCGCGCCGGCGTGAACTCCTTCGTGCGCCTGTCGGTGCTCTTCAAGTCCGGCCGCAGGTATGACTGGGCTCCGCGAGCCGGCGCACGGGTACTCGTGTGACGGCGGCCTGCGGCGTGGAAGAGAACAGTTCCGGTCCCGACGGCACCACCGACTTGCTGGAGGCAGCCAGGAGGAGCGGGTTCTACGCGCTCCTGCTGAACCTGGAGCGCCTGCTCGGCGCCGCCCCGCCTCTCCTGGGTGACGAAGGGATCGCCCCAGGGCTCGACGAGCAGATCCGATTCCGGCATTCCCCGTCCTATGCCTTCAGCACGGCGGACGTGCTGAAGGTCCGCAGGTTGACGAGCCCGCCCGGAGAGGAACTCGAGGGCGACGCCCCGACCTTCGAGGTCGTGACCTCGTTTCTCGGCCTCACGGGCTCCTCCGGTCCGGCTCCCTGGTACCTCACCGAGGCATCGACGGGAGACGGGCCGGGCCCGGTCAGGGTCAGGGCATTCCTGGACATCTTTCACGGACGCCTCCTCTCCCTGCTCTACGCCGGGCTTCGCCGGTACGACTTTCCCAACACCTGCCGGATCGACCACGGCGACCCCTGGTCCGTCCGCCTCCTGGCGTTGCTCGGATTCGACACGGCCGCCGAGACCGGCGCCGGCCTGACCCCGGCGGATCGGGCGGTCCTCCTCGGGCTCGCGCCGTTGCTCGTCGAGCGGGAGGTCGGACCGGACGCGCTCGCGGTGGCGCTCGGCTGGCTCCTGGAGGACTCCCTTGGACAAGCGCAGGTCGCCGTCCGCACATTCCAGGGCCAGTGGGTTGCCATCCCCCCCGACCAGCATTCGAGGCTCGGGGCAGCCTATCATCGTCTCGGCGAGGATCTCCGCCTGGGCCGGAGCGTCTTCGACCCTGCCGCCGGGTTCGCCATCGAGATCGGGCCGCTCCTGCCGCAGGCCATGCAGGAGTTCGCGCGGGAGGGGCCGACGATGGCGCGCGCGGCGTGGCTGGTGAGGGCCCTGCTCGGCGACGACCACCAGTGCGACGTGATCCTGTGGACCGCCGAGGGCGATGCGACCGCGGCGCAGCTCGGGCGGGCGGGCCGCCTGGGCATCGACGCCTGGATCGGGAAGTGCGCGCGGCAACCCCGCATCCGTTTCCCGCTACCAGGATAGGAGAGCACATGCGCGTGGACCCCAAGGCACTCGTCCGCAGGTTGACGCCGACCGCGACCAGGTCGCTGGAGGCCGCCGTTGGAAAGGCATCGACGGGGGGATTCCACGAGATCGCCGTCGAGCACCTCCTGGCGGCGCTGCTCGAGCCCGAGGAAGGGGACGTCGCGCTGATCTTCCACAACTGGTCCATCGACCGGAGGGGGCTGGCGGCCCGGGTCGACAAGGAACTCCAGGGGATGAGGACGGGAAACGCGGGACGCCCGGTCATCTCCGAGAACGTACTCAACCTGATCGAGGACGCCTGGCTCACGGCCTCCGTGGAGTTCGGAGCCAGCATGCTCCGGAGCGGCCATCTCCTGCTCCAGTTCGTGCTGCGCCCAGGGCGCTACACCGGAGAGTCCTACGCGGAGCTGGAGAAGCTCCCGGCCGCGGAGCTCCGCCGAGACCTCCAGGATGCGATCGCGCAGTCCCCCGAGACCGCCGAGACGATCCCGGCAGATCCCGTTCGCCCGGAGAGCTCCACCGCGTCGAGCGGCGAGGCCCTGCGGAGATTCACGGTGAACTTCACCGAGCGCGCCCGTGCCGGGAGCATCGACCCCATCTTCGGGCGCCACCGGGAGATCCGCCAGGTGATCGACGTGCTCGCCCGGAGGCGCAAGAACAACCCGATCATCGTGGGTGAACCCGGGGTGGGGAAGACGGCCCTGGTCGAGGGGCTCGCCCTCGCCATCTCCCAGGGGGAGGTTCCCGACGCCCTCAAGGACGTCGATGTCCTGGGGCTCGACCTGGGGCTCCTCCAGGCGGGCGCGGGCGTGAGGGGCGAATTCGAGAACCGGCTCAAGTCCGTGATCGCGGAGGTGAAGGCATCCGCGAAGCCGATCGTCCTCTTCATCGACGAGGCGCACACGCTCATCGGCGCAGGAGGCGCTGCCGGCGGCAGCGACGCGGCGAACCTGCTCAAGCCGGCCCTGGCGCGGGGTGAGCTCCGCACCATCGCCGCCACGACATGGTCCGAGTACAAGAAGTACTTCGAGAAGGACCCCGCGCTCGAGCGCCGCTTCCAGCCGGTCAAGGTCGACGAGCCGAGCGATGAGGACGCCATCGTCATGCTCCGGGGGCTCCGGGGGACCTACGAGACCGCTCATGGCGTGACCATCCGGGACGACGCGGTCGTGGCCGCGGTGAAGCTGGCGCGTCGCTACCTCTCGGGACGGCAGCTTCCCGACAAGGCCGTGGACCTCCTCGACACCGCGGCGGCCCGGGTGAAGATGGCGCTCGCGACCACGCCCGAGCCGATCATCGCGCTCGACCTCGAGAAGGAGGCGCTGGGCCGGGAGCGTGCGTCGGTGGAAAGGGACCTGGCGGACGGCCAGCGAACGGGCACGGGCGACCTCGAGCGCATCGATCTCCGGCTCGGCGCGATCGAGGAGCGCCGGACCAGTCTCGGTACCCGGCTGGACGCGGAGCGGTCGGCGGTCCAGCGCCTCCGGGAGGCCCGGGCAGGCGCCAAGGACGATCCCGTCGCCCACAAGGCCGCGCTGGAGGCTGCTGCGAGCGAGCTGGGCAGGATCCAGGGGGAGCACCCGCTGGTCCACGCCGAGGTGGATGCCGAGGCCATCGCCCACGTCGTCCAGGGCTGGACCGGCGTTCCCGTGGGGAAGATGCGTACCGACGACATCCGCCGCGTGCTCGACGTCGAGGAGCGCCTGGCCGAGCGGGTCCGCGGCCAGCCGGAGGCCATGAAGGCAGTCGCGGAGACCGTCCGGATCGCGCAGGCCGGCATGAGGAACCCCGGCGCACCGGTCGGCGTTCTCCTCTTCGTCGGTCCGAGCGGGGTGGGAAAGACCGAGACCGCCATCGCGCTCGCAGATCTCCTGTACGGCGGCGAGCGGTTCATGACCAGCATTGCCATGTCCGAATTCCAGGAGAAGCACAGTCTGTCGCGCCTGATCGGTTCCCCTCCCGGGTACGTGGGATACGGGGAGGGGGGCGTGCTGACGGAGGCCGTTCGCCAGAGGCCGTACTCGGTGGTGCTCCTGGACGAGTGCGAGAAGGCGGACCTGGAAGTGATGAACCTTTTCTACCAGGTGTTCGACAAGGGCTCGCTCACCGACGGCGAAGGTCGAGAGATCGACTTCAAGAACACCCTGATCATCCTCACGAGCAACCTGGCGTCGGACGTGATCATGGCCCTCCACGACGGGGAGACGCGCCCTGGCGGCAAGGAGATCGACGAGGCCATCCGGCCGATCCTGACGCGGCACTTCAGGCCCGCCCTCCTGGCGCGAATGACGGTGGTCCCGTTCGCGCCGCTCCCCGTGGACGTCCTGCGCGGGATCGTCGTGATGAAGCTCGCGCAGCTCGGCAGGCGCCTCGAGCAGAGCCACCGCATCGTCGCGACGTTCTCGGAGGACATGGTTGGCCACCTGGCCAGGATGTGCAGCGATCCCGAATCCGGTGCGCGGAACGTCGACTTCGTCCTGCGCGGGTCGTTGATGGCGGCGCTGTCGCGCGCCCTCCTGGAGAAGCTCGCCGCGGGCGAGAAGCCCACCAGGCTCGACGTCACCGTTCACGAAGGGACGTCCTTCAAGCTCGAGTTCTCGGGCTAGGCAGGGTCCCGCAGGGCGAACCTCATGGCGCGAACGATCAAGATCGTCGTCGAGAACTCGGAGACCGGAGAGGCTTCGCTCAGCGTCTTCCGGACCGGTCCGGACGACGGCGAGTGCCGCGTTCGCCTCGGGCGGAACGAGTTCAACAACATCCACCTTCCCGACGAGCGCGTCTCGCGCTGGCACGGGGAGATCTTCTTCGATGAATCGGCCATCCGCTTCACGGACAACGGGTCGAGCAACGGGTCGGTCATCGGTGGCGTCGACGCGGTTCCCGACGAGCCGGTCGAGTTCCCCGAAGGGGCGACCCTGGCGATCGGGCCGTTCAACCTGCGCTGGGAAGAGGTTGCGTCCCCGGCCGAGCACGTCGAGGCCGTGGCGGATGCGCTCCCCCCGGAAGCCGAAGGGAGTCCCGCGCCGCCGGCGATCCCGGAGGAGGCGGTCCCCGTTGCGATCCCGGAACAGGCCGAGGCAGAGGTCCCTGAACTCGTCGCGGTGCCCGAGCCTGTCCCGGAACCGGCTCTCGTCGAGTCCGTGCAGGTGGAGCCCGAACCCGTGCACGCCGAGCACGTGGAGGCGGCCGCCGAGGATCCCGGTCCCCCGATGGACGAGGCCACCCTGGCCCGGATGTCGGCCCTGGCGGACCTGGTCTCCGAACGGCACGGGATCCTCCTCGCCGAGTACCTGGCGTCGCAGCAGATGGTGGCCGACGTCATCCGGCAGATCGCCGATGACTCCGGCATCGACGATCCGGCTGCGCTTCGCCGCTGCCTCGGAGAGCGCTTCCCGTTTCTCGGATCGTCGGTCCTGGGTCAGCCCGCGGCCCGATACGAGCCCGTCGGTCCCGCGGCGACGTCCGTCTCCGAGCCGCATCCATCTCCGCCTGCCGGCATCGACGGTGCTGCCCCCGAAGGAGCGGGGAGTGCTCCGGAGGTCACGCCACTCTCGGCCATCACGCCCGTCCCCGTCGTGGGAGACGGTCCCGAGCCGTCCGAGAGGGACGTGGCGGAGGTCGGTTCGGACGACGGGATCCCGAGACTCCTCTCGGCCTGGCTGGGGTGGAGTCCCGGGCACCTCGACCCCGACAAGGCGCAGATTGTCCTCGGCCGCCTCACCGAGGCGGCGGATCTCCTGGGGAAGCTCTTCGTCGAGCGTTGCTGGTTCGTCGAGGAGTTCGGCTCGGAATACGGGATCTTGACGAAGTTCCACGGCGAGCGGCTGAGGAAGCTCATGTCCCGGGGGCAGAAGGGGAAGGGCGGCAAGGACTTCATCTCCCACGCGGCCGAACGAAAGGCGAAGACCCGGGAACTCATGGCGTACCTGCTGGACCCGGCCAAGGAGGGGCGAATGGCCGACCTGGACAACGCATACAAGGCGCTGGCCGGGCACGACAAGTCGATGCAGAAGGGGATGATGTTCTCCTCCGAGGGGATCCTCCTCTCGCTGAGCCCGGAGGCGATCAGGGAGAAGGTCCCCGACCGGATGTTCGGTGGTGCCGACGCGGATCGCTGGCGGGAATTCGAGAGGCGATTCGAGGCGCTTCAGGTGACGAAGGACGCGTTCGTGCGCCGGCTGTTTGGCGCGGGCTTCACCAGCGGCTACCTGGAGAAGGCGACCGGTGGCCGCGGCCAGGGTCCCGGGAAGGCGCCCTCGGAGAGCTCGCCCACCGACGGAGCACCCGTCCGCCCCGGCCGCGAGACGAGGTAGCCGGTCGAGTTCCAGGAACCACCCTCACTTCACCCTTTCCACCCCGCGCGACACCTCGCCCCCCGCGATCGGCCTCGCCTCCGCCTTGAGCCTCCGGACCTCCTCGCGGGTCTCGCCGAGCGCCTTCTCCATCCCAGTCAGCCGCTTCTGGGCCTCGCCCTCCGCGCGCAGCCGCTCCTTCTCCATCTCGACCAGCCTTCCGGCCAGGGCCTCGATGGCCTTCCCGGTCTTCTCCTCGCGTTCCTCCGCCTCGTTCCTGACGTCGGCGATCCCGGAGGCGACCTCTCCGAGCCCCCTCTTCGTCTCCTGCCGGATGCCCTCACCCGTGTCGTAAACGAGCTTCTGGATCCCCAGCAGGTTGCCTGGAATGGCCGCGAGCTTGTCGTTGGCCTCCCCAACCGCCCCCTGGGTCTTCTCGAGCGTCCTCGACAGCGCCGACAGTTGCTTGCCCTGCTTCGACAGTTCCGTGGCGATCTTCCCGGCGTTCCTGTCGATGTTGCCGATCACCTTCTCCCCCTTGTCCTGGAGGTCACCGATGGTGACGCCCTGCGCGCCGATGGTGTCGTCCTTCTCGCTGATCTGCCGCGAGTGGACCCAGTAGAGCCCCGCGACGAGCAACGCAGCCATCGCGGCGAAACCCAGCAGGGCGGCGTGCTTGCGCGCGCGGAGTTCCGCCACCAGGAGCGGATTCTCGCGCTCGATCGAGGTGGGCTCACCGGTCCGGAAGCACCTCAGGTCGTCGGCCAGGGCTGCCGCGCTCCGATGGCGGGATCCCGGATCCGAGGAGAGCGCCTTGTCGATGACCGCGCGGAGCCGCTCCGGAACGTTCCCGGGTGTCGGCGCCCGCGGCGGATCGATGGCCCGGAAGTCCGCCAGGTCACGATCCGGGTGGGGCACCAGGCCCGTCGCCGCGAAGAGCAGAGTCCCCCCGAGCATGTAGACGTCGGAGGCCCGGGTGGGCGGCGATCCATCCCGCCACTGCTCGGGCGCCATGAACGCAGGCGTCCCCTTGGGAAAGCTCTTCGCGACCTCCGGATCCAGGTTGCCTGCCAGCGACGTCGCGATGCCGAAGTCGGCGAGCATCACGCGGCGCCTCGGGCCCGACTCCGGCTCTCCCCGCCGGTGCACGCGGGGAGGCGTCACGAGCACGTTGTCCGGCTTCACGTCGCCGTGAACGATCTGGATGTCGTGCGCCGCCTCCACACCGTGGCAGGCTGCCTCGAGGATGGCCGCCGCGTCGTCCGGGGTCAGGCCCGGCCCCTCCACGGCCGTGCGAAGCGACGTCCCGAGCCGGATGGCCCCGGGCACCTCCGGGTCCACGTCGGCACAGAGCGTCATCTCGATGTAATGCGTGCCGTCGGGAAGCTCCCCGGCCGCGTGAACGGCGACGACGTGCTCGCTCGGAATCTGGCGGGCGGCCCCCGCCTCACGGAGAACGGCGCGAAGCCCGGCGCCCAGCTTCCGGTCGAGGAGCTTCAGCGCGACCTGGCCCGGCACGTCGCCGTGCTCCGCCCGGTAGACGACGCCATGGGCGCCGCGCCCGATCTCCTGGAGGAGCGTGTAGGGGCCGAGCCGGCAGGGGAGCTTCCGCTCGCGGTCCTCTTCCTCGCCGTCCGGGGTGAAGGCCGCGGCGCGGGAGAGGAGGCTCAGCATCACGGCAACCCGGCGCTCGTCGCCGTCGCAGAGCTCGCGGACCCGGGCCTGCCGGGCCCCGTCGGGCAGGTCCCTCACCTGCTCGAAGATCTCGTCATTTCCGAACGACATGGTCCCCCTTCTCCACCCAGGCGCAGAAGAGCTGCAGGTCGCGCTGCACGTCCTTGCGCGGCCGACCCTGCGCTCCCGCCACGTCCGCGAGTTTCCGGTGCTCGAGGCACAGCAGGCGAGCGACCTCGGCGATCCGGCCCCCACTCTTCAGCGACGGATCGGTCTCGACCCACCGGATGGCCGCCTCGACGCGCTCCCGCTCCGGCTGGAGCCACTTCTTCACCCACGCGTCGAAGAAGGCCTGATCGAGCCGCACCTGCGACACGCTCATTCCGACCTCGCGCGCCGTCTCCTCGAGCGTCGATCCCACGAAGAGCCGGTACGCCATCACGGTGGCGATCCGCCTCCGTTGCTTCACCGCCTCGTCCTTCTCGAGATCGTTGAGGGCATCGACCACGGTGGACCAGCCGTCCTCGGTCGCCCGGGCCTCGTCGGCATCAACGGCCATCGCACTGGTCGCGACGGCGGCGTTCCGGACGGTTCGCTTCTTCACGTAGTCGAGCTTCGCGTTCCAGACCGCGACGATGCACTCCCCGATGAAATGGGCGCGCGAGTTCCACTCCGACTTCCGGGAAAGCAGCGCGCACAGCCCCTCGTGCAGTCCGGCCGTACCGTCGAGCGTGCCCGCCGCGAGGTGGCGGCGGCGCGCCTTCCGGCGAACGTCGAGGTACGCGGAGGGGATGTCCTTGACGGTGAAGGGCATGGCGGATTCCCCCTGTGCGATGACGAAATTCCGAAAATGGACGGAGGATAGACGGTTTCTATTCACTCCGCGTGGCGCCCCCCGTCGGGGGGATGAGATGCGCCCCGGATGGGGCGTGCGCTGGCAGTTTTGGCTCTGGCCGTCGTGTCCGGGTCGAGGACGGAAGTTCGGCTCCTCGGAACGGAGGCAACGATGGCGACCGACTACGCATGTGGAGAGGAGACGCCAGTCCACGGCCAGGGGCCCTGCACGCTGCGGCCATCCGAGGATCCATCCGTCATCTTCGCCGCCAGGCGCGGCGACTCTCGGGCGTTCACCCTCCTGGTCGAGGACACCTGGTCATTCGTCTGCGGCGTGGTGGGCCGGGTTCTGAAGCTTGGCCGGGACCACTTCGACGTGCGAGCCGTCGCGGCCGACGTCTTCGCATCCCTCTGCGGGAGCGAGCGGGGCCGGCCCGTGTTCCTGGCCGGCTTCGACCCGACGCGGAAGACGCTCCGCGGCTTCCTCTTCATGGTCGCGGCCGCGGACGCCCGCGACGTCCAGCGGAGCCAGGGCCGAAAGGCCCGCCACGCCCCCGAGCTCGGATATCTGGGGCGGGAGGGTACCGATGGCCAGGCGGAGCTGCGTGCACTCGAGGCCCGCCTCGACCTCCTCCGTGTCGTCGAGCGCATGTCGCCCGTCTACCGGGAGGCGCTGCTCGTGGTCGATCTTCTCGGGGAGTCGCTCGAGGACGCGACCCCGCTGCTGGACCGGCCCACCGCGGCCTCCACCAACTCGCTCCTCGGCCGCGCCCGGGAGCACGCGCGCCGCATCGCCCGCGAGATGCGCGAACACGACCGCTGGGACGCCTGAGCCATGGAACCGGACCTCTCCGCCATGTACTCCGCCACCTGGACCGGCGAGAGCCCATTCGAGTGGGCCCGCGCGAACGTGCTCGTCCGCCCGGCCGAGGGAGGAGTGTCGTTCTCGGAGCTGGAATCCGGGCGACCGATCTCCGTTCACCGCGACCTGGAGCCGCGCGCCTGGCTCTCCTCGGCAGGCGACTGGCTCGTCTTCCTCTGCGGGGACGGACTGGTGGCGTTCGATTCCAGCCTGCAGCTTCGCTGGCGCTTCCGCCCGTTCGGCGAGGCCATCTTCGCCCTCTATTTCCGCCCGCCCTTCCTCGTCGTGTCCACGCACTGGTTCGACGAGGGAAAGGTCATCGACACGGTGATGGATCTCGAGACCGGCGAGCGGCTCGACGAGCTGTACGGAACCGAACCGTGGCCCAGCTGGCGCGCCTTCATCGACGCCCGGCTCGACCACATCAACCCAGGGAGTCCGTGAATGTCCATCGCCACAGCGTCGCGGCTGACCATCGCCGTCCTGATCGTCGTCGGCTGCGCGACCTCGAAACCGCCGGTGACACCGCCGCCCTCCGCCCTGGACCAGCCGGGCCAGGGGAGCGGGCCGGCGACCGGCTCCCTCGCCGACCGTGACCGGCGACCGGAGGATCTCGTGAAGCCGGATCCCGCGCCGGGGGCGCCGACCTGCGCGCTGAAGCCGGTCTACTTCGGGTTCAACCAGTCGGTGCTCTCGGAGGAAACGCGGAGCACCTTGCGGGACAACGCGTCCTGCCTCGTGAAGCTCGGCTCACCCCCCGTGATCATCAACGGGAACTGCGACGAGCGCGGGACGTCGGAATACAACCTGGTCCTCGGCTTGAAGCGGGCCGAGCGCACGCGGCAGTACCTCGCCGACATGGGCGTCTCGCTCTCCTCGCTCACCGTGAACACGCTCGGCAAGGAGGCCCCCGTCTGCACGGAGGCGAACGAGGCCTGCTGGTCGCGTTGCCGGAGGGCGGACCTGGTCCGCTAGACATGAGCGACGCCTACACAGTCTGGGGGGTTCCCGACGAGTGGGAGCAGGCCGAGCTGATCGGCGCGCTCCGGGACGTCGTCGCGGTCGCCGGCCCCGGACCGCTTGGTCATCCCGTCGTCGACGCACTTCGCTCGTTCGAGACCGGGGACGTAGGGGTGCTCGACGTCCTGCGGATGGCTCTCCGTGAGGCCGGGCTCGAGGGCGTCCCCGTCGAGGCCGTCCCCGAGGGGCTCGTTCCGCCTGGAGCGAGCGAGCGCGAGACCGAGCTCGCGGCCTGTCGGTTCGCCACCACGGCCTGGCGTGTCCGGCACGGCCTGGTCCTCCAGGATCCCGAGCTGGAGGAGCGCATGTGCGTCGTGACCGCCGTCTACCTCGGCTTCGGCGTCATCGTGGCGAACGGGGCGGACGGCCGCCTTCCTCCGGGCCACGTCTGCTTCCTGCTCGCCGTCCGGAGCGTTGTCGGAGCCCGGGAAGGCCGGCTCGGCGGGGAGATCCACTGGATCCAGGAGCTCCTGGCCCCGATCCAGGAGGGGCACTACCGGCGGCTGCTCCGCGAGCTCCGGGACTGCGGGCCACGCCTGCGCGAGATCCTCCAGGTGCCGGAGCCCTCGGTCGTCGAGAGGCACATCGAGCCAGTGCTCCGGGTGCCGTGCGCGCCTGCCATCCCACGCCTTCGGCTGTCCCCGCTGTGGCGCAACCCTGATCTCTCCCGAAAGGAGCTACCCATGACGTCTCTCGTTCCGATCCTCCTCACCGCAGCACTGGGCGCGAGCGCGCCTTCCGCCCGCCTCGAGCCGCACGACGGCGCGCTCTGGTACACGCACTGCATCCTTCCGGCGGGGAGCGAGCCGGCCCTCAAGCTCACGCTGGCTTCCTCCTCCGACCTCCCCGTATCCGGGCTCTTCGGTGGCGGAATGGGGATCACCGAGGAGACGACGATCACGGTACTGCCCGGCGGTGCGCTTCACCTCGTCGACCCCGGGCCCTGTCCGGCCTGCTCGGTCGTGGTGGCCGAGCCGTCCCCGGAGGTGCTGGCGACCTCGGTCGCGGCCGCCGCGGCGACGCTCCGGTCGAGCGGGGTGTCGGCCCTCGCACCGGAGGCGGAGGCCTACGCGCGTCGCCTCCAGGACGACTCAGCCTTCCGGGAAGCCGAGTGGCGCCGGCAGAACAAGGCCTGGCTCGCCGCCGCCGCCGCCGAGACATCGGGTGGGGTGGCCCGTCTCCCCGTCGGGGCGCACTACCGCGCGGTAGCGCTTCCGAGCGGATTTCTTCGGTACTCGGCCCCTACCGAGGTCCAGGAGTTCGACGCCCACGGAAGGCTCGTCCGCATCGTCTCGCCGGGCGGGCTGGAGCGAGAAATCGATCGCGACGAAGACGGCCGTATCCGGCGGATCGTCGACGCCGCCGGCCACTCGATCTCGTTCGAGCGCGACGCGTCCGGCCGGGCAGTCCGGGCCCTCGCCGGAAACGGCAAGGATGCCCGCTTTGGCTACGACTCAGCTGGCCGGCTGGCCTGGAGCGAGGGTTCCGACGGCCGGCTGGAGTATGCCTGGGGCGACGGTGGCCAGCTCACGGCCGTGACTGGCCCGGGGGTGGAGATCCGCGCGACCTACCTGCCTCCCTCCCAGGGCGGGAAGCTCGCCTCCCTCTCCACCGACGAGGGCTCGACGGAGCGCTACTCGTACGAGCGCCACGCCGACGGACTCGTCCAGGTGACCGAGGTCCACGACGAGTGGCGCGATGGTCTTCACCCGATCCCGACGGGGAAGGTGGAGCCCTGGATGCGGAGCGAGGCGCCGGCGTCGAGGCGCTTCACCTACGTGGAGCCGCTCGGGAACGACGGCCGCCGCTTCGTCTGGCAGCAGACGGTCGAGGAAGACGACGAGACGCGCGTGACGATCCATGACCAGCGCACGTTCCGACCGATCGCCATCTCCAGCGGCAGTTCCACGACCGAGTTCCGCTACGACGACTTCGGGCGGGTCGTAGAGCGGAGAACGGCTGGAAGCGTGACCTTGGTAGAGTATGCCCCGGGCGGAAGGGTTTCCCGGGTGGTCCGGAGGGATTCCCATGGAGAGGAGGACGGGGAGTCCGTCTTCGAAGCCAACTTCCGGTACGACGCTCGCGGAGACCTCGCCGAGGGGTCCGACACCTACGGTCGGCGCGTCTCGATGGAGTACGACGAGCGCCGCCAGATCCGGGAGCTCACCGTGCAGATCGAGGACGACGAGGCGCCCCGGCACCTGCTCATCACGCGCAACGACACCGGCCGGATCATTCGGATCGAGGCCGTGGGGGTGGGCGCGATCGACGTGACGTACGACGAAGACGGCGCGATCGACGAGGTGAAGTCGAGCGGGCCGGGCGTGGCCCTGGCGGTCACCGGTTCCATGAGCGCGATGCTCGACGTCGTCCGGGCGGGGAACGTGGGGACGGGGATGTAGGGTGCACGGGATGATTTCCCTCCGGTTCCTCCAGGGGGTGCTCATCGAGGCCGTCTTCAAGAACCTGGAGCCGGATTCGAGCAGGACCGCCGCTACCCCCCCGCCATCCTCTTGAGGTTCCAGGTGACCGGATCGTCGGGACGGGTCCGGAGCGCCTGGTCGATCCAGGCAAGCGCCTCGTCCTGTCGCCCGAGCGCCAGGAGCGCTCCCCCGAGGTTGGCCATCGCGCCGGCATCGTCGGGAGAAAGCTCGACCGATCTCCGGGCGGCATGGAGCGCCTCCTCCTTCAGCCCTGCCTCCGCGCAGCACCAGGTCAGCTCCATCCAGCCGCCGGGGAAGGATGGCTCCCGATCCGTGAACGCCTGCCAGACCGGGACCGCGCGGGCGAACTCCCCCTTCATCCGAAGGGCCAGGGCCGACACGAAGAGCGCCTTGCTGGTCGTCCTGGGAGATGCACGCACCGCGCGCCCTGCCTCCGAGGCGACGGCCTCGAGGGCGCTCCGCTGCTCGCCGGACAGCTTGGCGGGGCCGCCGGCGTCTGCGATGGCGCGGAGCGAATCCAGCCTGCGCTGCAGGACGCGGAGCCGGCCGGCGATGAGATCGGAAAGGGCGTCCTCCGACGTCAGGCCCAGGTAGAGGTTCTTCCCCGTCCGGTCGTCCCGGAACGTCGCCAGGTCGTCCTTGGCCACCAGGAACTCCAGGTGCTCCGCCGCGTCCTCGGGCGACGTGAAGTGGACGCCTTCCGCGTCCGGCGCCCAACCCTCCGGACCCGAGAGCGGCGCGTCTGGAGCCCCGATCAGGCAGGCCTCTCCCCAGGACGCTGCCCGGCGGAACTCGATCCAGTTGCACGGGATCAGCGGCCCCGTCATCTGGTCCACCACCACCAGGTCGATGGCGCGTCCCGCGTGCGCGTGGCGAAATCCATGAGGGTCCAGGGCCCTCTCGACCCAGGCGGCGGCGTCCAGGGGCGCCATGAAGGCGACGGCCGCAAGCTGCCCGTCGCATCTGTACGTGCGGTTGGGCGCCGCCGCGCGATAGGCCGCCTCTCCGCCGGGCCAGAAGGCCTCAAGGGTCCGGACCTGGACCACGACGGAATAGGCGCTGATCACGATGGCCATGGGACGATCCTACTCCATGGGTGACCAACCCCGCCGCGATCGGCTCCGTCACCAGGTGACCTCTGGCCAGGACGAGGAAGTTCCCCGATCGCGTCGAGGTCGCCCCGAGCCAGCCCGATCAGATGATCTTGTAGTTCAGCTTCAGGTGCAGGGTGAACTCCACCTCGAAGCTGGCATCCTGGACGGTGGAGCCGGAGGCCACCACCTTGAAGCGCCCGCTCCCCTGGAGAGCGTTGTTGATGATGTCGATGGCAGCCGGCGTGAGGGTGATGGTCAGCGACCGGCCCAGGGTGATCGGCTGGTTCGTGTAGGTGCCGAGCACCACGTCCGTGGCCGAGGTGGTGGCGGTGTCGGGGCGGATCGCCACCGTG
>CAIQRS010000162.1 GCA_903874275.1 uncultured Anaeromyxobacter sp. | reverse complement strand
CGTTGCGCAGGTTGATGGCGGCGTTGTAGGCCAGCCGGAAGCACCAGGCCTTGAGCGAGCCCTCGCCGCGCCAGGTGGCGAGCCCTCGCCAGACGTTCTCCGCGAAGATCGAGAAGGCGTCGCTGGCGTCGTCCTCGCTGCGCAGCATGGAGCGGAGGTAGCGCAGGACCGGCGGGCCGAACTCCTGGATGGCCGCGGTGGCCGCCCCGGGCCGGTCGCCCGCGTCGATGAGCGCCCCGATGCGCGCCTCGATGTCGGTTCCGGGCCCGGTCACGGTGGCAGGTTCATGCGGGAGAGGAGGGCGGCGTAGCGGGGGTCGCCGCGCAGCGAGCGCAGGAGGGGATCGCCCTTCACTTCGAGTGCGAGCCCGCTGTCCCGGTGCTCGAAGGCCCGCTCCAGCCAGCCCAGGGCGAGGTCGGACTCGCCGCGCCAGGCGTGGACCTCGGCGATCTGGAAGGCCGCGCCGTGCTCCTGGGTCCGGATGAGCTCCTCCAGGGCCGCCCTGGACTCCGCTTCGCGCCCCAGGTCGCGGTAGGCCAGGGCGGCGCCCATGGTGCGCCAGAGGGGCTCGGGATTGCGCTGGGACGCGGCCAGGGCCTCGGCCGGCTTGCCCTCCAGCAGGTTCATCACCGACAGGTGGCGGAGCGCGAGGCGGTTGTCGGGATCGATCTCCAGCGCCCGGGCGAGCGCCTTCCCGGCGGCGGGCAGGTCCCCGTTCTTGATCTGGAGGAGCGCCATGTCGGTCCAGGCGTAGACGTAGAGAGGATCCCGGTCGGCGACCGTCCGGAGCGCGGCCACTCCCTCGGGGATGCGGCCGTTGGCCCCGAGGTACCAGGTCCCGTAGCGGCGCAGGGTGTCGGTCTGGCGCGGATTGAGCTCGAGGGCGCGCTCGAAGTCGGACTTCACGCCCGGCCAGTCCCAGAGGATTCCGGCGCGGACGAAGCCGCGCGCCCCGTAGCCGTCGGGAAGGTCGGGCGCGAGCGAGACGGCCCGATCGGCGGCCTCTACGGCGCGGCGCTTGAACTCGGCGACCTCGCCCGCGGACTCCCGGTAGTCGGCCGAGGCCGCCAGCGCCACCGCCAGCCCGGCCCAGGCGGGAGCGAATCCGGGGTCGGCGGCGATGGACTTCTCGTACGCGGAGATGGCGCCGCGGAAGCCGTCGCTGGAGCCGCGGCTGTAGTAGAGCTGGCGCCCCAGGAGCAGCTTCTCGTAGGCCTCCGGGACCGAGGTCCTCCGCTCGGGCTGGGCAGCCGCCCGTCCGGGCGCGAGCTTCACCCGCAGCGCCTGGGCCACGGCGCGCGCGATCTCGTCCTGGATCGCGAAGACGTCGGTCGCCTCCCGGTCGAAGGTCTGCGACCAGAGCTGGTACCCGTCCTTCACGCCGACCAGCTGGGCGGTGACCCGCATCCTCGGTCCCGACTGCCGCACGCTGCCGTCGAGGACGGCGTCCACCCGGAGATCCTGGCCGATCCGGGCGAGCGGAACGTTCCCGCCCCGGAAGGTGAAGGAGGAGGTGCGGCCGGCCACGCGGAGGCCGTCCACCTGGACGAGCGCGTTCAGGATCTCCTCGGCCAGGCCGTCGGCGAAGTGCCCCTGGTCCTTTCCGGACGAGAGGTCCGTGAACGGCAGGACGGCCACCGCCGGCACGCTTCCGGCCGGCTGGAACCTCTCCTGATCGGGGGACGCGTCACGCCGGAGGAGCCAGGCGCCGCCGGCGACCAGCGCGGCGACCGCCAGGGCGCCCGCCGCGATCCAGGCGCCCCTGCGCGCAGGCATCGGACGGGGAGAGGGAAGGGAGCCGGAGCCTCCCGAGCCCTCGACCTGCCGGAGGATGGGGGTCAGCGCGCCCGCGACCTCGCTGGCGTCCCGGTACCGCCGCACCGGATCCTTGGCCAGCATCTGGGCGACCACCGGGGAGAGCGATGGTGCCTCCGGCACCTCCAGCGCCCGGGCCGGGCGGCTTCCCATGGTGGAGCGCCCCTCGTCGTCGGGGAAGGGCGGCTCGCCGGTGAGCATCCGGTAGAGCATCACCCCGAGTGCGAAGACGTCCGTCCGCTCGTCCTCCGGCGCCCCCCGCCACTGCTCGGGGGCCATGTAGGCCGGCGTGCCGCCGTCCACCTTCCGGCGCCCGAAGGCCTGCGCCATGCCCAGGTCGAGCAGCTTCACGTGGCCGTCGTCGCAGAGGAAGACGTTCCCGGCCGAGAGGTCGCGGTGGACGATGCCGCGCGCGTGGGCATGGGAGAGCCCGCGCGCCACCTCGACCGCGATCCGCAGGGCCTCGGCGAGCGACACGGGGCGCGAGGAGAGGCGCTGCGAGAGGGTCTCCCCGTGGAGGAGTTCGAGGACGAGGTACGGGCCGAACTCGCACCGCCCCACGTCGTACAGGGTGACGACGTTGGGGTGGGAGAGCCGCGCCGCCGCCTCGGCCTCGCGGAGGAGACGCTCCTCCCGTGCCGACGGCTTCACCGAACCCTGCAGGAGCTTGAAGGCGACCGACCGGCCCAGCTCCCGGTCGAGCGCCTCGTAGACGACGCCGAAGCCGCCGCGACCCAGCTCCCGGACGACCTCGAACCGGCCGATCAGCGTTCCCGGACCGGGCGCCGGGCGCCAGGCCCCCGCGTCCGACGAGCCCGGGCCGTCGGGGCTGACCAGGTCCTCGAGGAGGGACGAGATTCCCCCAGCCCGGGCGGTGGACCCCGAGCCATCGCCTGTATTCCCGTCGTCCATCGACGCCATCCGAAAGGGCCCCCTGAAGGATCCGGCAGAGTAGCAGCGCTGCCCCACCCGGGCCACCCCAACCGAGGATTTCCTCATCCACGGCGTTGATCCGTATCAATTTCGTCACCACGCATGTCCGAAGTGGACTGCATCCGCTGTCTTCACGGAGGGGAGGGGTCGGGCTTCGCATGGAGCGCTGGAAGGACGGGTCCACCATGGGGCAGGGCGCCGAGGCTCTGGAAGGGCTTCAGGAGAGGGAGGACCGCGACTACCTCGAGGCGTGCAGGCGCGTCCTCGCCGCGGGGGTCCTCGCTCGCGACCGGGCGGAGGTGCTCGCCATCGAGCCGGGGAGGTGGCCGAGGGGCGCGGTCCACCTGAGGGACCGGATCGCCTCTCCCGGTGCCGGAAACTCCCCGGAGGCCGAGCTCGAGATGCTCGACCACGGGCTGGAGCTCCAGGCTGGCCTGGCCGAGACGGTCGAGCAGCTCATCGGGCAGGACGACCGGCTCGCGGAGGCCCTCCTCCGCCTCCAGCTCGACTGCGCCCGGGTCCGCTACGTCTTCGAGGAGACGGCGATGCGCCTCCGCGAGGACCCGCGTCGCTTCGCCCACTCGGAGAGCCACGGCCGGCTTCTGATGCGCCTCTCGGACGCCAGGGTCGGGCTGCGCGCCGGAAGGCCGGACGAGGTCCGCGCCCTCGTCGCCGCCTTCCGCGCCGACCTCGAGGAGCACGCGCGGACCATGGACGCGAGGGACGGGCGAGGCGACGGGAAGAGGTCGTAGCGGCGCGAGGGACCGGCGGGTCGATTGTCCCCCGGCCCACGCCCCTGCTAGGATCCCCGGACCGAATGCCCGAGGGCTCCGACAACAAGCGGCGGGCGAGACGCCTCCAGCACGAGCTGCCGGTGGCGTATCGCAGCGTGGGGAGCTTTCTCACCGACTGGGCCACCGACATCAGCCAGGGCGGGATGTTCATCAACACGAGGACCCCGCTGCCGGTGGGGACCGACGTGAAGATCCTCATCCAGCTCCCCACGATCGAATCACCCATCGGCCTCTCCGGAAAGGTCACGCGCGTCATCGCGATCGACGCCCGGGACCGCTCCACGCCGGGGATGGGCATCCAGTTCACCGACATCGACCCGTCCAGGCGCGAGCAGCTCGAGACCCTGGTGAAGCGGCTGCAGCGCGACCTCGGTTCCTGAGAGCCCGTGCCCGATCAGATCGAGATCGACGACCTGGCCCCGGGAGGCGAGGGGGTGGCGCGCGTCGGTGGCCGTCCCGTGTTCGTCCCCTTCGCAGCGCCCGGCGACCGGATCGAGGTCGAGATCCCGCCCGGCGAGGACGCCGCCCACCCGGGCCCCGGCCGGCTGCTCCGGGCCGGGCCGGACCGGGTCGATCCGCCCTGTCCCCACTTCGGGCCGGGGCCTGAGCCGGACCGGCTCTGCGGCGGCTGCGAGTGGCTTCACCTCCGGTACGACCGGCAGCTGCGCGAGAAGGAGCGTGGGCTCGTGGAGGCGCTCCGGCGCATCGGCCGGCTCGAGCCGGGCTCCTACCCGCTGCTCCCCATCCTCCCGTCGCCGGAGCCGCTCCGTTACCGGTCGCGTGCCAAGTTCCACGTCGATCGGGACGGGGAGCGGCTGGTCTTCTTCCGGCGGCGGTCGCACCAGCCGGTGCAGCTCCGCACCTGCCACCTCCTCGAGCCGGGTCTCGACCGGCTGCGGGAGGAGTTCGGTCCCGCGCTGGCGCGGGCCCGGCTGCGCCCGGGCGAGGTGGCGCTGGAGTGGTCGGTCCACGCGGGACGGGGCTCCGCCCTGCTGCGCGGGATCGACGTGGGGGAGGGGACCCGGCGCCGCTGCCAGGAACTCCTCGAGGCGACGCCGTCGATCTCCGGCGTGGTCCTCGAGGGGGACGGGGACGGCCGGCGGGGACGGCCCGTGGCCGTGGTCGGGGATCCCGTGCTCCTCCACGAGCGGGTGCCGGGCGATCCGGCGGCCGGCCTCGCGCGAAGCCGCCCCGACATCTTCCAGCAGGCGAACCGGGGGGCGAACGCCCGGCTGGTGGCGGCGGCGCTCGCCATGCTCCGCCCCGAGGGCCTGGACGTCCTCGAGCTCTTCTGCGGGTCGGGAAACTTCACCGCTCCCCTGGCGCGGCGGGCCGGGTCGGTCGCCGCGGTGGAGGGGCAGGGGCCGGCGCTGGAGCTCGCCCGTGCCGAGCTGTCGGGGGGCAACGTCCGGTTCTTCGCAGGAGACGCGCTCGCCATCGCCGGCGCGCTCGGCCGGGAAGGGCGGAGGTTCGGCGCGCTGCTCCTCGACCCGCCCCGCGACGGGATGAAGGGGCTCGGTTCGCTCCTGCGCGACCTCCGGGCGCCGAGGGCGGTCTACGTCTCCTGCGACGCGGCCACCCTGGCGCGCGACGTCCGGGGCGCGGTCGCGGCGGGCTACCGGGTCGCCACGGTCCAGCCGGTGGACATGTTTCCGCAGACCCACCACGTCGAGGCGGTCGTGCTCCTCGAGCAGGCATGACCGCGCGGGCTCCGCTGGACGACCGGCGGGGCCGGGGAGCCGTCGCCACCTGGGCGGCGATGCTCCTCGCGGCGGCGCCGCTCCCTCCCATGCAGGACGTCCCCATCCGCTTCGTCGCCGAGAACGCGGGGGCCAGCTCGCCGATGCGACTGACGACCGACGGGCTCGCCTTCGACGTGACCCAGTGGGTCGGCGTCTTCCTCCCCCTGAAGGGTGCGGAGCTCCTGGAGATTGACTACCGCGTCCGAGGGATCGTGCTGCTCACCTGGGGATCCGGCGACGGGACCACCACGCCGGCTCCCCACTCCCCCCCCTGGCACCACGAGGTGCTGAAGCAGGGGGCGGGTCGAGCGACCCTCGACTTCCGGACCACCGCAGGGTGGAGCCCGGAGCGGGTCCCGTTCCTCTTCTTCGAGGGGGCCGGAGACGTGGTGCTGACCGGGATCCGGACCCTCCCGGCGCAGGGGGGGCGGGAGGATGCCGTCCGGAGGCGCGACCAGGCCATCCGCCTCGCCCCCATCCGCATCGATCACACCACCATCAACTTCCTCGACCCGCCGGTGTGGAACGCGTCGAGGGGCATCTTCCTGCTCGACCTGCTGGGGATCGCCTTCGCGGTGCTCGCCGTGGGTGGATCCCTGGCATGGCTCGCCATCCGGCGGCGCTGGACTCCCGTGCCCTTCCTGGCGGTGGCCGGGGTGGCGGTCGCGCTCCTGGGCGACGGGGTGTTCCTGGTGCGCGTCTGGCCTTCGCTGGCGCTCCGTCCCCGGATCGACGCCGGCGAGCGTCTCCGCGAGAACCTGCACTTCTCCCCGGCGCTGGGGGCCCTGACCGCGCTCGCCCTCGAATCGGTCGGGCCCGACGAGCGGGTGGGTGTCCAGGCGGGGGCGAACGACTGGTTCGGCTGGGAGACCCTCTGCTTCCACCTGGCGCCGCGGCCGTGCGTGCGGGTGCTCCCGGCGGCCATGGTCCACGAGGGACTGCCCGGGACCGGGCGGCTCGGGGCCGACCAGCTCGACGTGGTGGTCTACCTGAACCCCGGGGCGCCGCTCCTGCCCGGCTTCTCCCCCGTGGCCTCCGTCGGAGCCGAGGCCTTCGTGGCGCGCCGCCGATGAGCTTCCTCCTCGCCGCCGCCGCCATCTGCGCCTCCGGGTACGCGCTCCTCCGCGCCATCGGGCTCGCCACCGGACGCTCGTCGGTGGACCTCCCGCTCTCCTGGTTCGCGGGTGGCGCCTGGGTCGGCCTGGCCTCGTTCACCGCGCGTGGATTGCTGGGGATCCCTTCCGGTCCGGCCACGGCGATCGTGGTGCTGGCCCTCCCGGCGGCCGGCTGGGCCGTCGCCCGCCGCAGGGTCCGGGGGCTCGGCGCCCGGGGAGACGGAGGGGCCCGGTGGTTGCCGCGCCCGGCCTGGCTCTTCGCCCCCATGGCGGCCTGGACGGCCGCGGTCGCGGTGGCCGTCCTGCTCCACGGCCTCGCCACCCCGGTGCACACCGACGACTCCTACCGGGTCCGCGCCCTGGCGCCCATCCTCGCCGCCACCGGCGCCTGGAACGACGCAGCCCGGGACGCCATCGCCGTCGCCGGGCCGGTGCCGACCTACGTTCCGTCCCTGGCCTGGGTGCTCGGGGCCGGGATCGACCCGGTCCACGTGAGCGCGTCGGTCGTCCTCACCTTCCTGGCGCTCCTCACGCTCCTCGTGGCGCTGGGTTCGGAGCGGGGCGTTCCGGAGGCGGGCTGGGGTGCCGCCTTCGCGATCACCTCCATGCCCTTCTTCGGCTACCACTCCGCGTCGACCTACGCCGACGCCTGGCTGGGTATGTACCTGGCCGCGGCGTTCGCCTTCCTGGTGGCCCTGGCGAGGACGGGCGCGCCCGCCGACGCCGGGCGGGCCATGCTGCTGCTCGTCGGGGCGGCCCTGGTGAAGCGGGAGGGGGAACTGCTGGTGCTCCCGGTGGTTGCGGTCCTCCTCGCCCAGGTGGCCTGGCGGGAGCGCACGGTCCGGGGAACCCTGGGCCCGATCGGCCTGCTCCTCGGAGCCTACCTCCTCGCGGTGGCCGCGCGGGTGGCGGCGGTGGGTGCGGCCAGCGCCTTTCCGTTCCTGCGGGCCGCGGCCGAGCGGTCGGTCGGGGCGGCCCCGGAGGCAGCCGCCGCCGCGGCCGGGGAGGTCGCACAGGCGGGTCCCGGTGCGGGCGCCATCCTCCTGCGGGCCATGTTCACCGATGGTGACCTGGGGATCCTCTGGTGGGTCTTCCTCGCCTCCCTGCTGCTGCTCGCCCCGCGCCTGCGGCGGGAGGGGCTGGCCTGGGCGCTCCTGGCGCTCGGCATGGTGCTGGCCGAGACCGCGGCCAGCGCCACCTGGCTCTACCCCCAGTTCACCCTGGACCACGGCACGGTCCACCGGTCCCTCCTCCCGGTGTCGGCGGCGGCGGCGGTCTGGCTGGCCTGGCTTCTCGGGTCCCCGATCGCTCCACCCGGCCGTCCCGAAGCCGAAGCTCGAAGGCGATCGAGGAAGGAACCTCGTCGTCGTGGTGGGTGATCAGGACCACCGGACGGCCGGAGCGGCAGAGCGCGTCCACGAGCGCCAGGGTCTCGGCGCGGGCCCGTGGCTCGAGCCCGGAGAAGGGCTCGTCGAGGAGCAGGACCTCCGGGTCGATCGCCAGGGCGCGGGCCAGGAGGAGGCGGCGCAGCTCCCCGTAGGAGACGGACTGGATGCTCCGCTCCGCCAGGTGGGCGGCCCCGACCGCGTCCATCCAGGCCAGGGCCGACTCCCGCTGCGCCCGGGTCGGCTGCCCGGAGAGGCCGATGCTCCCCTCGAAGCCGGACAGCGCCACCTCGAGGCCGGTGGCGTCGCCACGGTGGCGCGCCTGCAGGTCGGGTGAGACGATCCCCACGCGGGCCCGGACCTCGCGGACGTCGGCGCTCGGCCCCAGGTCGAGCCGTTGGATCCGGCCGCCGGGGGCGAGGTGCTCCTCGCCCAGCAGCAGCCGCAGGAAGGTGGACTTGCCGGCGCCGTTGGGTCCGCGGACGGCCCAGCTCTCGCCGCGGCGCATGCGCCAGTCGAGGTCGCGGAGCACCCGGCGGCCGTCCACGAGGACGTCGCCCCGGACATCGAAGAGCGGGTCGGGAGGGATCCGGGGCCGGACGGAGGGGAGGGGAGGAGCGGGGGCGCGGGCCAGCCGGCTCCGCCACTCCGCCTCGACCTCCTCCCGGCGGCCGGAGAGGACGATGCACCCGTCCTCCAGGACGGCGGCGTGGCGCGCCTCGGGGATGACCTCCTCGAGGCGGTGGGTGGCGAGGACGGTGGGCAGGCCGCCCCGGGCCAGCCCGGAGACCGCCTCGAGGACCATCGACCGGGAGGGGGCGTCGAGGCCGTTCACGAACTCGTCGAGAAGGAGCGCGCGGGGCCCGGGTGCCAGCGCGCGCGCCAGCAGGGCCCGCCGCGCCTCCCCGGTCGAGACCTCGACCATGGTCCGCCGCCGCACCGCCGAGAGCCCGAGCAGGCCGATGGCCCCGTCCACCGCGCGCTCCCCGGCCGGGTCGAGCCGGCCGCCCGGCCAGACACCGTCGGTGAACCCGCTGCGCACCACGTCCTCCAGCGGGACGGCCCACTCGCGGCGCAGGTAGGCGTCCTGGGCCTCGGCGGAGACCAGCGCGATGCGCTCCCGCGCCCCGATGGGGCTCTCGCCCGGGCTCCCGTCGAGGTGGAAGGTCCTCCGCCCGCGGCTCGAGGGGTGCGGCCAGGCCTCGCCGCGCAGGAGGCGCAGCAGCGTGGTCTTGCCCGCGCCGTTGCCCCCCAGGAGCGCCCAGCTCTCCCCTTCGCGCAGCGTGAAGGAGATGCGCCGCAGCAGGGCCCGCCCCCAGAGCCGGACGTCCACGTCGTCGAGTGTGACCAGGGGATCGCCCAACGCGTTCTTCATGCCCGAGTCCGGCCGGAGGCGCAACGCCGCGCCGCGCGCTACACTGGCTCCGTGGAGGCGCGCATCGTCGAGTTCGCCCGGCTGCTGCGGCAGAACGGGGTCAGGGTCTCCCCGGCCGAGGTCGCCGACGCCGTCCGCGCCGCGGCGCTGGCCGGCCTTACCGACCGGGCCACCTTCCGCGCCGCCCTGCGCGCCACCCTGGTGAAGCGGGGTGCCGACGCCCCGGTCTTCGACCGGCTCTTCGCGCTCTTCTTCTCCGGCCTCGCCCGCGTCGTCGAGGCGCTCGAGCGGTCGGTCCTGCGCGACCTGGAGGAGAGCGGCGTCCTCGAGGGGGACGAGCTGACCATGGCGGCGCTCACCCTGGCGCGCCTCTCTCCCCGTCTCTCCCCGCTGGCCCGGGCGGCCCTGACCGGGGACGCGGCGCTGCTGGCGCGGCTCCTGCGCGGCGCGGCGCTCACCATCGACTTCTCGGCGCTGGAGGCGGCCACCCAGCTCGGGTTCTACGGGCGGCGCCTGCTGGCCGGGGCGGGCGGGGCCGGGCTGGGGGCCGAGCTGGACGGCTTTCCCCGGGCGCTCTCCGAGGCCGGACTCGCCGCGGCCCGGGTCGAGCTGGTGGCGGAGCGGGTCCGGAAGGCGCTTTCCACCGTCGAGGACGCGGCGCGCCGCTACGCCGATCTGGAACGGGAGGCGCGGGCCGAGCACCGCAGGGAGGGGGCGCTGGCCCGGCGCGGGATCGCCACGCTCACCCGGGACGAGATCGCCCGGACCGAGGCCGCCGTGCGCCGCCTGGCCGAGCGGCTGCGCGACCGGCTGGCCCGGCGCGAGCGTTCCCGGCGCCGGGGCGCATTGAACGTCCGGCGCACCCTGCGGCGCAACCTGGCCTGGGGCGGCGTGCCCGCCCGGCTCTCCTTCCGCGCGCGCCGCCGCGCCCGGCCCGACGTGGTGGTCCTCTGCGACGTGTCCGACTCGGTCCGCCACGTGTCGCGCCTCATGCTGCTCTTCGTGCACACGCTCCAGTCGCTCTTCTCCCGCGTGCGCAGCTTCGTCTTCGTCTCCGACCTGGGCGAGGTCACCGACGCCTTCCGCGCCGAGCGGGACGTGGCCCGGGCCGCCGACCTGGCCACCGCCGGGAAGGCGGTGAGCCTGGCCGGGAACTCCAACTACGGGAGGGCCCTGGTCGCCTTTCACCGTCGGTACATGGGAGCGGTGACCTCCCGCACCACGGTGCTCATCATCGGCGACGGGCGCAGCAACTACCTGGCGCCCGAGTCCTGGGTCCTCACCGAGATCCGGCGGCGGGCCCGGCGCCTGCTGTGGATCTGCCCGGAGGAGCGCTGGGCCTGGGGGAGCGGCGACAGCGAGATGCCGCTCTACGCCTCCAGGGTGGACCGGGTGGCCGTGGCCACGCACCTCTCCGACCTCGCCGAGATCGCCGGGGCCCTGGTGCCCCGCGGCGGCGCCCGGAGTTGACGGCCCGGGGCTCTGGCCCTAGGTTCCCGGGCCCGATGCGCAAGGTCTTCGTCCACACCTTCGGCTGCCAGATGAACGAGTCGGACAGCGACCGGATGGTCGAGGCCCTGGCCGGCCGGGCCTGGACGCGGACCCCCCACCCGGAGGACGCCGACCTGATCCTCCTCAACACCTGCTCGGTGCGGGAGAAGGCCGAGCAGAAGCTGCTCTCCGCGCTGGGGCGCTACCGGGAGCACAAGTCGCGGCGCGGCGCGCTCATCGCCGTGGGCGGCTGCGTGGCCCAGCAGGAGAAGGAGCGGCTGCTCCGGCGCGTCCCCTACGTGGACTTCGTCTTCGGCCCCGACCACGTGGGGCGCCTGCCCGAGCTGGTGGACCGGGCCGACCGCAAGGAGCGCTTCGCCGAGACCGGCTGGATGGACTCGGAGGAGTACGTCTTCCCCCGCGCCGACGCCGAGGCGGTCCGCGGGCGGGCCAGCGCCTTCGTCACCGCCATGAAGGGCTGCGACAACGTCTGCTCCTTCTGCATCGTGCCCCGAACCCGCGGCCGGGAGGTCTCGCGCCCCTTCGCCGAGGTGCTGGCCGAGGTGGAGGCGCTCTCGGCGGTGGGCGTGCGCGAGGTGACCCTCATCGGCCAGAACGTGAACTCCTACCGGGGAGGGTGCACCTTCGCCTCGCTGCTGCGCCGGGTGGCCGCCCTGCCCGGGATGGAGCGGATCCGCTTCACCACCAGCCACCCGCACGACCTCTCCGACGAGCTGGTGGAGGCGTTCCGCGACGAGCCGCGGGTGATGCCCCACTTCCATCTTCCCGTTCAGTCCGGCTCCGACGCGGTGCTCCGGCGCATGCGGCGGGACTACGGGGTGGGGGAGTACCTGGAACGGCACCGCCGCCTCTCCGCGGCGCGCCCCGGGATCGCCATCACCACCGACTTCATCGTGGGGTTCCCCGGCGAGACAGACCAGGATTTCGAGGACTCCATGCACCTCCTCCGGGAGGCCCGCTTCGAGAACTCGTTCAGCTTCGTGTTCAGCCCGCGTCCGCACACCGGCGCGGCGCTGCACCTGGGGACCGCTCCGGAGTGGGCCGAGGTCCCCCGCGAGGTGGCGGTGGCGCGGCTGGAGCGGCTCCAGGCCCTGCAACGCGAGATCGCCGTGGCCACCCTGGCCGCCCAGGTGGGGCGCGAGGTGGAGATCCTGGTGGAGGGCCCCTCCGACGACGGCGGCCACATGGGGCGCAGCCCGGAGAACCGGGTCGTCCACCTCGAGTCGCACGGCCGCGACCTCCCCCCCGGGTCGCTGGTTCGGGGGAGGGTGGTCCGGTCCGGGCACAGCTCGCTCGGGGCGGAGCTGGGATCGTGAAGCGGATCGCAGCGGCATTCCTGCCGGCGGCCCTCTATGCCGGCCTCATCTTCGCCCTCTCGGCGCAGGCGAACCCGCTTCCGATGCTCCCGCCGGAACTCCTCGTGCACGACAAGTTCCTCCACGGGCTGGCCTACGCGGGGCTCGGCGCGCTGCTCGTGCCCGGATTCCGCGCGGCCGGGTTCTCCCCCGGCGGCGCCCTCCTCGTCGCGGTGGCCCTGGCCAGCCTCTACGGCGCCACCGACGAGTTCCACCAGTCGTTCGTTCCCGGACGGACGGCCGACGTGCTCGACTGGGTCGCCGACACCCTGGGCGCCGCGCTCGGCGCCTCCGCGGCCACGGCGGCAACCCTTGCCTTGCGGCGTCCCCGCGGCGCGGGCTAGCATCGATGACGGTGACCGCTCTGATACGCGCCTGGGGAGGAAAGACGCCGAGGCTCGCCGCGGACGTCTGGGTCGCCGACGGCGCGGTGGTCGTCGGGGACGTCGAGATCGGTCCCGGCTCCTCGGTCTGGTTTGGCGCCATCGTCCGCGGCGACGTGAACCACATCCGCGTCGGCGCCCGCACCAACGTCCAGGATCACGCGATCCTGCACGTCTCCGGGGGGACCCACCCCACCGCCGTGGGCGACGACGTCACCCTCGGGCACCGCGTCACCCTGCACGGGTGCACCGTGAAGGACCGCTGCCTCATCGGGATCGGCGCGGTGGTCCTGGACGGCGCCGTGATCGGGGAGGACTCCATGGTGGGCGCCGGGTCGCTCGTGCCGCCCGGGATGGTGGTGCCGCCCCGGACGCTCGCCCTGGGCTCGCCGGCCAGGGTGAAGCGCGATCTCACCCCCGAGGAGATCGCCTCCTTCCGCAGGTCGGCGGCGAACTACGCCTCCTACGCCGGGACGTACCGGAAGGAGGGGTTCTCCGCCCGATGACCCTCCTCGAGGCGCTCCAGAAATGCACCCTGTTCCGCGAGTTCAGCGAGACCGGGCTGAACATCTTCGCCGCCATCGCCACCGAGAAGAGCGTCCCGGCCGGCGCGCCCATCTTCGCCGAGAACATGGTCGGCGACGCCATGTTCATCGTGAAGAGCGGCACCGTCCGCATCATCAGCCGCGGCGGCGGGAACGAGGGGACGCTGGCGATGCTCGGGCCCGGCGAGCACCTGGGCGAGCTGGCGCTCCTGGCCCGCAGCGTTCGGCTCGTCTCGGCGGTCGCGGAGACCCCCTGCGAGCTCGTGGAGATCACCCAGCGCGACTACTACCGGCTCCAACCCCAGAAGCCCCAGGCCTGCCTCAAGCTGGCGCTCGCCATCGCCTCCGACCTGGCCCGCAAGCTGGCCGAAGGGCGCGAGCCACTCCGGTCCCTGGTCGGGGCCAGGGGCTGATCGGCGGAAACCGGCGTGCTGGAACGTCTCGTCGAACATCTACAGTCCCAGTCCCTCGGGCTGGGCTACGCCGCGGTCTTCGGGCTGCTCCTCGCGGCCGGCTTCGGCTTCCCGCTCCCCGAGGACGTGCCGCTCATCGCCGGGGGCGTGCTGGCCTGGCTGGCCTCGCCCCTCGAGGAGGTCACGCTCACCGGGATGCTCTCCGACCGCGGATTCCAGGCCATGGTGGCGGTGGGGCTGGCCGGCATCCTCGTCGGCGACTCGATCATCTACCTGGCCGGCAGGAAGATCGGGAGGCGGGTGGCCGAGGTCTGGCCCTTTCGCAGCCTGGTCACGCCCGACAAGCTCGAGAAGGTGGAGCGGCTGCTGCGGCAGCGCGGCAAGGTGGTGGTCCTGGTGGCCCGGTTCCTCCCCGGGCTCCGGGCGCCCACCTACTTCACCGTGGGGCACAGCCGGGTGCCCTACTGGGAGTTCCTGGCCTTCGACGGCCTGGCGGCGCTGCTCTCCGCCCCGCTCTGGGTCGCGCTGGGCTTCTGGTTCGGCGACGACATCGAGCGGGCGGCCCGCGCCGGCTCGGAGTTCGGCGGCTACATCCTGGCCGCGGTGGTCGCCGTGGTGGTGATCCTGGTCGGACGTTCGTGGCTGCGGCGGCGCCGCGCTACCGGCCGGTGATCCGGCTCCAGAGCCCCTTCAGCCCGGTGGCGGGCTCGGGAGGGGATGCGGGTCGGGGGATCTCCCTCGACCCGGTGGAGGCGGGAGGCCCGTCGTGTCCGGGAGGGGCGGCCCCGGCCCCGGGCGGACGCTCGATCCCCGCGGCCGCGTAGCTGGCCTCCTTCTCCAGCCGCTTCTTCACCTCGTCGGGGGTGCCCTTGGTGGTGAAGACCACCTCCACCTCCCGACCGGATCCGATCTCCCGGGCCCGGACGGCGAGCAGGCACTCCTCCCCCAGCTCGAAGGCCACGGCGATGCGCACCGAGCCCTTCCCACCGCGTGGCAGGCCGGTGAGCTGGATGGTTCCCAGGTACTGGCACTCGGCGACCGTCGCCCCTTCGCCCTCGAAGATCCAGAGGTCGAAGGTCTTCTGGTCGTCCTTGGTGGTGGCGAGCTGGTACTCCTTGCGAACCGGGAGCGGGGTGTTGCGCTCGATGACCCGCTTCACCCGGCCCCCGCCTCCGGGCAGGCCGACTCCGATGGAGATTGGAACGACGTCGATGAGCACGACACCCTCCGCGCTGTTCAGCGAGTGGGCGAGGAGGGCCGCGCCGATGGCCACCGCCTCGTCCGGGTGCACTGCCTTGCTCGGCGCCTTTCCGAAGAACGACCGGATCCGCTCCTGGACGAGCGGCATCCGCGACTGCCCCCCCACCAGGATCACCTCGTCGACGTCGCGGGGTTCGAGCCCCTTGTCGTCGAGCACCCGCGCGCAGGTCTGGACGGTGCGCTCCACCAGCGGGGCCACCAGCGCCTCCAGGCCGGCGCGGGTCAGGGTGGTGTCGAGGGCGGTGGGCTTCCCGTCCACGGTGGCCAGGTAGGGGAGGTGGACGGGGAAGCTCTCCTGCTCGGAGAGCGCGCACTTGGCCCGCTCCGCGGCGTCGGCCAGGCGGGAGCGGGCCACCGCGTCCCACTTGTACGGTCCGTGAAGCTTCTCGAATTCCCGGACCAGGAACGCGACGATCCGGTCGTCGAAGTCCACGCCGCCCAGGAAGGTGTCACCGCCGGTGGAGATCACCTGGTAGACCCGGTCGGCCAGCTCGAGGACCGAGGCGTCGAAGGTCCCGCCGCCCAGGTCGTACACCAGCACCCGCTCCTTGACGTTCCTTCCCCAGGCGTAGGCCAGCGAGGCGGCGGTGGGCTCGTTCAGGATCCGCTCGACGTGCAGCCCGGCCAGGGCGCCGGCCCGGCGCACCGCCGCGCGCTGCTGCTCGCTGTAGTAGGCGGGCACGGTGATCACCGCGCGGTTCACCTCCTCGCCGAGGAAGTTCTCGGCGACCCCCTTCACCTCGCGGAGCACCAGCGCCTGGACCTGCACCATCGACAGGGTGAGCGGCCCGAGCCGCACCGCGCAGAACCCGTCCTCCCCGGCGACCACGTCGTACGGGAAGTGCGGGAGCATGGACTGCACCACGGAGGAGTCGAAGGCGCGCCCCACCAGCCGCTTGGCGCCGTGCACCGTCCGGGACGGGTTGAAGAGCAGCTGCCCCTTGGCGTGCCGCCCGACCACCACGCGGTTGCGCTGGTTCAGCGCCACCATGGACGGGATGGTGTTGTACCCGTCGCGCGAGGGGATGACCCGCGGCCGACCGTCCTGGACCACCGCGGCGCACGAGTTGGACGTCCCCAGGTCGATGCCGATGGAGATCCGGGACAGGCGGGCCGGGGCGACCGGCCGGTCGGGCAGCCCGACGTCGATCGCCGGGGCCCCGGTCGGGACCACCGGAGGGGTTTGCGGCGGGTGCGCGTCGTTGCCCACCGGTGAATCTTCGGGGGGCGCGGGCCGGGAGGCAAGGTCAGGACCCCCCGAAAGGTGTCCCCCGTCCCTGGGGCACCGCGGCTCGCTCGAGGAAATGCCTGCAAAATCA
This sequence comes from uncultured Anaeromyxobacter sp., assembly GCA_903874275.1. Taxonomy (GTDB): domain Bacteria; phylum Myxococcota; class Myxococcia; order Myxococcales; family Anaeromyxobacteraceae; genus CAIOAK01. Next base: position 11,302 of record CAIQRS010000162.1, on the reverse strand, counting down.
ATCGCCTTGACCTCGGGGCAGCCCATCCACTATATCGCGGCATGCTCAACCGCGACGACCTCCGCGAAGCCCTGACGTTCGACGACGTCCTGCTGGTTCCCGCCGAGAGCAACGTGCTCCCGAAGCAGGTCGAGACCGCGAGCCACCTCACCCGCAACATCCTCCTCCACGTCCCCATCGTCTCCGCCGCCATGGACACGGTGACCGAGTCCCGCATGGCCATCGCCATGGCCGCCGAGGGAGGGATGGGGTTCATCCACAAGAACATGTCGGTGGAGCGGCAGGCCGCCGAGGTGAACCGGGTCAAGAAGTACGAGTCGGCGATCGTCTCCGAGCCCATCACCGTCGAGCCGGAGGTGAAGCTCTCGGCCGCGGTGGCGCTCATGCGGGAGAACGGGATCAGCGGCATCCCGGTGACCCGGCGCGGCCGGCTGGTGGGGATCCTCACCAACCGGGACCTGCGCTTCGAGCGCAACCTCGAGCAGACCGTCGAGCAGGTCATGACCAAGGACCTCGTCACCGCCCGTGAAGGGGTGACCATCGACGAGGCCAAGGACCTCCTGCACCGCCACCGCATCGAGAAGCTGCCGGTGGTCAACGAGGCCTTCGAGCTGCGCGGCCTCATCACCATCAAGGACATCGAGAAGATCCAGAAGCACCCCAACGCGGCCAAGGACCGGCTGGGGCGCCTGCTCTGCGGCGCCGCCGTCGGGGTGGGCGCCGACCGGGAGGCCCGCATCGCCGCCCTTCTCAAGGTGGGCTGCGACGTCATCGTCATCGACACCGCCCACGGCCACTCGCTGGGCGTGATCGAGGCGGTGCGCGACACCAAGCGCAACTTCAAGGGCATCGAGCTCATGGCCGGCAACGTGGCCACCGCCGAGGCCACCGACGCGCTCTGCCGGGCCGGGGTGGACGGGGTCAAGGTGGGCGTGGGTCCGGGCTCCATCTGCACCACCCGGGTGGTGGCCGGGGTCGGGGTCCCGCAGATCACCGCGGTGGACGACTGCGCGCGCGCCGCAGGGCTGCACGGGGTGCCCATCGTCTCCGACGGCGGCGTGAAGTACTCGGGCGACGTGGTCAAGGCGCTGGCCGCCGGGGCGTCCACGGTGATGATCGGCTCCTTGCTGGCCGGCACCGAGGAGGCGCCCGGGGAGGTCATCCTCTACCAGGGGCGCAGCTACAAGTCCTACCGGGGCATGGGATCCATCAGCGCCATGAAGGACGGCTCCCGGGATCGCTACTTCCAGGCCGACGTGGCCGACGCCGAGAAGCTGGTCCCCGAGGGGATCGAGGGGCGCGTGCCCTACAAGGGGACGGTGGCCATGAACGTCTTCCAGCTCGTCGGGGGGCTGAAGAGCGGCATGGGTTACCTGGGAGTGAAGGACATCGCCGAGCTGCGCACCAAGGCGCGCTTCGTGCGGATCTCCTCGGCCGGCCTCAAGGAGAGCCACGTGCACGACGTGATCATCGTCCAGGAAGCCCCCAACTACCGGGTGGGCTAGCGTCGATGGACATCCACGGCGAGAAGATCCTCATCCTCGACTTCGGTTCGCAGTACACCCAGCTCATCGCCCGGAGGCTGCGCGAGCTGGGCGTCTACTGCGAGATCCACCCCTGCACCATGCCCGGGGCCGCCATGCGCGCCTGGAAGCCGCGCGGCGTGGTGCTCTCCGGCGGCCCGGCCAGCGTGCTCGCCGAGGGAAGCCCGCGGGTGGACGCCGCGGTCTGGGCTCTCGCCGTCCCGGTGCTGGGCATCTGCTACGGCCTGCAGCTCATCGCCCACGAGCTGGGCGGCAAGGTGGACCGCGCCGCGCACCGCGAGTACGGGCCGGCCACCATCGACGCCAGGGGGGACTGCGCGCTCTTCCAGGGGCTGCCTCCCCGTCTCGACGTCTGGATGAGCCACGGCGACCGGGTCGAGGCGCTGCCGCCCGGCTTCGAGCCGGTGGCCTCCACGGCCAGCGCACCCTTCGCCGCGGTGCAGGACAGGGCCCGGCGCATGTTCGGGGTCCAGTTCCACCCCGAGGTGGCTCACACCCCGCGCGGCGCCGACCTGCTGCGCAACTTCGCCATCGGCGTCTGCGGCCTCTCCGGCTCCTGGTCGATGCGGGCCTACGTGGACGTGGCGGTCGAGCAGATCCGCGCCCAGGTGGGCGGTGGGCACGCCATCTGCGCGCTCTCGGGAGGCGTCGATTCCGCGGTGGCCGCCGTGCTCGTGCACCGCGCCATCGGCGACCGGCTGCGCTGCATCTTCGTGGACAACGGCGTGCTCCGCTCCGGCGAGCGGGAGCAGGTCGAGAAGGTCTTCGGGCAGATGTTCCACCTTCCGCTCGTCACCGTGGACGCCCGCTCCCGCTTCCTCACCCGGCTGGCCGGGGTCACCGACCCGGAGCAGAAGCGCAAGATCATCGGGCGGGAGTTCATCGCCGTCTTCGAGGAGGAGGTCGAGCGGCTCTCCCGCGACGGGGAGCGCGCCCAGTTCCTGGTGCAGGGAACCCTCTACCCCGACGTCATCGAGAGCGTCTCCTTCAAGGGGCCGTCGGCCACCATCAAGAGCCACCACAACGTGGGCGGGCTGCCCGACGTCATGAAGCTCGCGCTGGTCGAGCCGCTGCGCGAGCTCTTCAAGGACGAGGTGCGACGGCTGGGCATGGAACTCGGGCTCCCGGCCGAGTCGGTGCAGCGCCAGCCCTTCCCGGGGCCTGGCCTGGCCATCCGGGTGCTCGGGGAGGTCACCGAGGAGCGGCTCGAGGTGCTGCGCCGCGCCGACCTCATCGTCCAGGACGAGGTCAAGAAGGCCGGCCTCCAGGAGAAGGTCTGGCAGTCCTTCGCCGTCCTGCTCCCGGTCCGGAGCGTGGGGGTGATGGGGGACGAGCGGACCTACGAGTCCACCTGCGCCATCCGGGCGGTGGAATCCACCGACGGCATGACCGGGGACTGGGCCAGGCTGCCCTACGACCTGCTGGCCCGCCTCTCCACCCGGATCATCAACGAGGTCCGGGGAATCAACCGGGTGGTCTACGACATCTCGTCGAAGCCACCCGCGACGATCGAGTGGGAGTAGGGGGAGCCTAACGGCCCTGACGGGGGGCGGCAGCACGGCCCGGATGGGCGGTCGGCGGGAAATGACGCGGTGCGCACCCCCGATGGGCTTGCCCGGGAGCCCCAGGAAAGGCAATAACGAGCCAATGCTCGTTTTCCGCGCCCGCCCCGCAGCGCCCCTCGGTTTCCTCCTCATGGTGCTGGCCGCTCCCGTGGCGCGCGCCCAGGCTCCTGCCGCACCGGCGGCCGCGCCCGCCACAGCCGCGCCCGCCGCTGCCCCCGCCTCCGCCGAGCTCGCCGCGATCATCGCCGAGATCGAGGCCAACTGGGTCATCCGCGACCAGCCCGGGAAGATGGACGTCGGTCTGGCGCTCCTCCAGAAGGCCGAGAAGATCGCGCCCGGCGACTACGAGGTGATCTGGCGCTTCGCCCGGCACTACTACTGGCTCGCCGACGACCCGGGCATCTCCAACGAGGAGAAGGCCCGGCTCGGGAAGCTCACCTGGGACTGGTCCGACAAGGCCACCCTGGCCAACCCCTCGCGCGTCGAGGGCTGGTTCTACGGGTCGGCCGGTGTGGGCATGTACTCGCTCGGCATCAGCATCGTGAAGGCCCTCTTCGACGGGATGGAGTCGAAGTACACCGACCGTCTCAAGAAGGCGCAGGCCGCCGACCCGTCCTACTACGGCCACGGGGCCGACGTCTCCTGGGGGCGCTACTTCTACGAGCTGCCCTGGCCCAAGTACGACGGCGAGAAGAGCGAGCTGGCCTTTCGCAAGGCGCTGCGCAGCTCGCCCACGAACCTCAGGGCCAAGGTCTACCTGGCCGAGCTGTACCTGAAGGAGGACCACCCCGTCGAGGCGAAGAAGCTGCTCGACGCGGCGCTGGCCGCCAAGATTGGCGCGTACGACCCACCCGAGGAGCGGCGCGCGCAGGGGCTGGCGCGCGTGGCTCTCGCCCAGATCAAGTAGCCTTCACCAAGGGAGAATCCATGATCGCGTTGACATCCAGGAATCTCGTGCAGGTGTTCGAGGATCAGGTGACCCGGCGGGGCGACGCCACCGCGCTGACCTTCAAGCGGGGAGGGTCGTGGCAGACCATGTCCTGGAAGGAGCTGGGGCGCCGGGTACGGGACGTGGCCGACGGCCTGGCCTCCCTGGGCGTGAAGCCGGGCGACCGGGTCTCCATCCTGGGGGACACCAGCGCCGAGTGGATCATCGCCGACGTGGCCATCATGTCGGCCGGCGCCATCACCGTGCCCATCTACCAGTCCAACCCGGCCCACGAGGTGCAGTACGTCCTCCAGGACGCAGGGTCCTCCTGGATCTTCGTGGACCACGAGCACCAGGCCGCCAAGATCCGCGAGGAGGCGGCCAAGCTCCCCGATCTCAAGGGCGTCATCCGCTTCTTCGGCGACCCGGAGGCCTCGCACGAGCACACGCTCGCGGCGGTGGAGAATCGCGGCGTGGCCTTCCGGGAGACAAACCCCGGCTCCCACGCGGCGCGGGTCGCGGCGGTGAAGCCCTCCGACCCGGCCTCCTACCTCTACACCTCGGGCACCACCGGAAACCCCAAGGGAGTGGTGCTCACCCACGGGGCCTGGACCTACGAGGCCGAGGCCACCGCCGAGCTCGAGCTCGTCAAGCCCGACGACGTGGTCCTGCTCTTCCTCCCCATGGCCCACTCCTTCGCCAAGGTGATCGAGGCGGTCTGGTTCGGCCAGGGGGCCACGGCGGCCTTCGTGGAGTCGATCGAGAAGATCGTGGACAACGCCGGCGAGGTCCGCCCCACGGTGATGCCGTCCGTGCCGCGCATCTTCGAGAAGGCCTACGACGCGGTCCTCGCCAAGGGACTGGCCACGCCGGGAGTGAAGGGCTGGCTCTTCGGGCTGGCCATGAACGGGTTCGAGGCCTGGGCCGACGGCAAGGCCAAGGGCATGGAGGTGAAGACCTTCGGCTTCAAGCTCGGCGAGAAGCTGGTCTTCCCCAAGCTGTCGGCGGCGCTCTCGGCCCGCTTCGGCGGGAGGATGCGCCTCTTCGTGTCGGGCGGCGCCCCGCTCTCCCCCAAGATCAACTGGTTCTTCACGCTGCTCGGCTTCACGATCCTGGAGGGCTACGGCCTCACCGAGACCTCGGCCGGGACCTGCGTGAACCGGATCGGCAAGAACAAGATCGGGACGGTGGGAGCCCCGGTGCCGGGCACCCAGGTCAAGATCGCCGAGGACGGCGAGATCCTCCTCAAGGGGCCCGGTGTCATGAAGGAGTACTACCGGCGCCCCGAGGCCACCGCCGAGATGCTCAAGGACGGCTGGCTCTACACCGGCGACATCGGCGAGGTGGACGCCGACGGGTACGTGAAGATCACCGACCGCAAGAAGGACCTGATCAAGACCTCGGGTGGCAAGTACATCGCCCCGCAGAACCTGGAGAACGAGCTCAAGGGCGACCCGCTCATCTCCCAGGCGGTGGTCCACGGCGACCAGCGCAAGTACGTGACGGCGCTCATCACGCTCTCCATCGAGAACGCCCGGTCCTGGGCCGCCGAGCAGGGGCTGGCCGAGGACGAGGCGCTCCACTCCCACCCCAAGGTGAAGGCCCGCATCCAGCAGGCCGTGGACGCGCTCAACGCCAAGCAGGCCAGCTACTCCAGCATCAAGAAGTTCGTCATCCTGGAGATCGACTTCACGCAGGACCGGGGCGAGCTCACCCCCACGCTCAAGGTGAAGCGCAAGGTTGTCACCGAGCGTTACAAGAAGGTGCTCGACAGCATGTACACGGAGTAGAGGAGGGCGGGGATCATGGCAGCCGAGAGCGTGAAGGACGTGTTCGAGCGGCACATGCCCGCGAAGCTGAAGGGCAAGCCCGACGTGGTCGCCAAGATCGGCGCCATCTACCAGTTCAACATCTCCGGCCCGAACGGCGGGAACTGGTCGGTGGACTGCACCCAGCCCGGAGGGGTGGTCGCCGCCGGCACCTCGGCCGGGGCCAAGTGCACGGTGAACGCCACCGACGCCGACTTCCTGAACATCGTGAACGGAAAGCTCAACCCCCAGATGGCCTTCATGTCCGGCAAGCTCAAGATCCAGGGGGACATGGGGCTCGCCATGAAGCTCCAGCAGATCCTCTGAGCCGGGCGGCCAGACCGGCGTGAGCGAACTCCCGCTCCAGGGCCTCCGGGTCCTCGACCTCTCCCGGCTCCTGCCCGGGCCCTACGCCACGCTCGTGCTCGCCGACCTGGGGGCCGACGTGGTCAAGGTGGAGGATCCCTCCGGCGGAGACTACCTGCGCTGGATGCCCCCCATGGCCGGGGAGCAGTCCGGCTGGTTCCACGCGCTCAACCGCAACAAGCGCTCGCTGGCGCTCGACCTGCGCCGCCCGGAGGGTCCGGCCACGCTGCTGCGCCTGGCCGCCCGCTTCGACGTGGTGGTGGAGTCGTTCCGCCCCGGGGTGATGGCGCGGCTCGGGGTGGGGTACGAGGCGCTCTCGGCGGTGAACCCGGGGCTCGTGCTCTGCTCCATCTCCGGATACGGCCAGGAGGGCCCGTACCGCGACCGGGCCGGGCACGACATCGACTACGTGGCCCTGGCCGGCGTGCTCGCGGTGAACGGCCCGCCCGAGCGCCCCGTTCCACTCGGGGTGCAGGTGGCCGACGTGGCCGGCGGCTCCTGGCCGGCGGTGGCCGGGATCCTGGCCGCGCTGCTGGGGCGGTCGGCCACCGGCAAGGGGGCCTGGGTGGACGTGGCCATGGCCGAGGGAGCGCTCGCCATGATGGCCCTGCAGCAGGGGGCCGCCGACGCCGAGGGGCGCGCGCTGCGGCGCGGCGGCGAGCAACTCAACGGCGGCTCGGCCTGCTACGCGGTCTACCGGGCCAAGGACGGCGGGTTCGTGGCCCTGGGCGCGCTCGAGCCCAAGTTCTTCCGGGCTTTCTGCGATGCGGTGGGGCGCCCCGAGCTCGGCGAGGCCCAGTTCGACGGCGGCGGGGCCGGCCCGCGCGCCGAGGTGGAGGCCATCTTCGCGAGCCGAACCCGCGAGGAATGGGGCGCCTTCGCCGCGCTGCACGACGTCTGCGTGATGCCGGTGCTCACGGGGGACGAGCCGCGCCGGGACCCCCAGTTCGTCCACCGTGGCAGCTTCGTCGAGGTGCCGACGCCCTGGGAGGGGAGGGCCATGCCGGGGCTGGCCTCGCCGGTCCGGATCCGCGGCGTCGCGGCGCCGCTCCGCCCGGCCCCCCGGATCGGCGCCGACTCGGAGGAGGTGCTCGCCGAGTCCGGGTTCGACCCCGCCGAGGTCGCGGCGCTGCGGGGCTCGGGCGCGCTGGGTTGAGGCGGACCCGGCGGTGCGACGTCCCGTCGCCTTGACAGGACCGGGGCCGGCCCTTTAGAGACCTCTCGTCGTGCGTCTCCTCGTCGCCATCGCCACCGTCGCCGTGCTCCTCGCGGGCGTGGCGTCGCCTCACCACCACGCCGGGTCGGGTGGGGTGCACGAGTGCGTCTCCTGCACCGTGGGTGGAGCGCTCGAGGCCCGTGACGCCACGCCCACCCTGGCGCCGCCCCCGTCGGCCCCGGTCGTCCGGGCGTCCGTGCCGGGCGCCGATCCGGTGACCGGCTTCCCGCTGGGCGCCGTCCCCGGGCAGTCCCCTCCGCTCCGCTAGCCGCGTCCGTTCTCGCCGCTTCCCGGAATTCCATGCGCGCTCCCGCGCGCGGAGGTTTTACATATGGTGAATATTGCATTGCTGTCGCTGCTCGTTGCACAGGCCGCGCCCCCGGATCTCGGTTCGCAGGCCGACCCGTTTCCCACCGGGAGCATGAACGTGGGCGCCCCCGGGGGGATCCCCATCGGAAAGCTCATGCTCATGCCGGAGATCGCCGTGGTCGTGGACGGCGCGCTCGGCTACACCACGCTGTCCACGGACCAGCAGGAGCTCATCGCCGGACCCCTGCCGCAGCACAAGGCCTGGCCGATGCTCCAGGAGGTGGAGCTGGCCTTCCAGGCCACGGTGGACCCCTACATCCGCGGTGACGTCTTCCTGACCTTCAGTCCCCAGGGCGTGGAGGTGGAGGAGGCCTACTTGAAGACCCTCTCCCTCCCCTGGTCCCTCCAGATCAAGGCCGGCCAGATCTACTCTCCGTTCGGGCGGACCAGCCAGCTTCACCGCCACCAGTGGACCTTCGTGGACCAGCCCGTCTCCATGCAGCGGCTGGTCGGCGCCGAGGGGCTCTCCGGCCCGGGTGGCGACCTCTCCTGGCTCGCGCCGCTGCCCTGGTTTGCCGAGGTCCACCTGGACTACCAGGCCACCCGCCCCGGCTTCGACGAGACGGTGCAGCAGCTCACCGGCGTGGCCCGGCTCATCCAGTACTTTGACCTCTCCGACTCGGCCACTCTCGGGGTCGGCCTCTCCTGGGCGCTGTTCCAGGCCGAGGCGCCGGAGCAGTGGAAGAACCTGGCCGGGGCCGATCTGTATTTCAAGTTCCGCGATCCGACGTCCCGATCCTCTGTGGTCCTGCAGGGGGAGCTCTACGGACGGCAGCTCTCCGAACAGGCCTTCTCGGAGGCCCGCTGGGGCGGATATGGGCAGGCGGTCTGGCGCATCGACCGGAACTGGGAGGTGGGCGGACGCTACGACAACGCACCGGCCCCGGTGGCCTTCGGGGGAGGGACGCAGGAGACCTGGACGGCGCTAGGGACCTACTACACGAGTGAGTTCTTCCGGCTCCGGGTCCAGCCCTCGCTGGTGCTGCTCCCTGAGGGGCAGACCGGTTTCCAGGGGCTGGCGAGCTTCGAGTTCACCATCGGTGCCCACGCGGCGCACCCGTTCTAGGAGGCGACCATGAGCCACCTCTCGACCGCACTGTCCGTTGCCTTCCTGCTCGCCGCATTCGCCTCGCCGGCGCGAGCCGCCGTGAACGTCGTCACCACCACCGAGGGGCTCGCCGCCGTCGTCCGGGAGGTCGGAGGGGACGACGTCAAGGTGATCGCGCTGTCCCGCGGCGTCCAGGACCCGCACTTCGTGGACGCCAACCCTTCACTGGCCGTGAAGCTTCGCAACGCCGACCTCCTGGTGGACGTGGGCATGGACCTGGAGATCGGCTGGCTTCCGCCGCTCGTGACCCAGTCCCGGAACGCCGCCATCCAGCCCGGAGGGGCCCGGCGCCTCACCGCGGGGAACTTCGTCTCCCCCATGGATCTCCCCACCGGCCCGGTCGATCGGAGCCAGGGTGACATCCACCCCTCCGGCAACCCGCACTTCCTCACCGACCCCAGGCGGGCGGTGCAGGTGGCCGCGGCGATCGCCGGGCGCCTCGCCGAGATCGACCCCGGGAACGCGGCGCACTACCGGGAACGGCTCCAGGCCTTCCAGGGCAAGGTTGCCGCGGCCGGGAAGGGGTGGAAGGAGAGGCTCGCACCCTTCGCCGGGCGGAGCGTCATCACCCAGCACAAGACGCTCACCTACCTCCTCGACTGGTCGGGGCTGAAGGCGGCCGGCTACATGGAGCCGAAGCAGGGCGTCGCGCCCCCGCCCTCCCACGTGGCCTCGCTGGTGGCCGTCGCGAAGGCAGCCGGCGTGAAGGGAGTGCTGGTCGAGAACTACTACGACCGGAGGCCGGCCGATCAGCTGCGCGACCTGGCCGGAGTGAAGGTGATCGTCATCCCCGGCGACGTGGGGGGCACGAAGGAGGCGTCCGACTGGGTCTCCTACGTGGACGTCCTCGTGAAGGCGCTCGGACAGGCGGTACAGTAGGGCGTGGCCCCGCTCATCCGGCTCGACGACGCGTCCCTCGGCTACGGAGGGCGTTCCCTGCTCTCCGGGGTCACGATCGCCGTGGAGCCGGATGATTTCCTGGGCGTGGTCGGCCCCAACGGGGGCGGCAAGACCACGCTGCTCCGCACGCTGCTCGGGATGCTCCCGCCGGCCGCCGGCAGGCGCACGGCCGAGCCCCACCTCCGGGTAGGCTACGTCCCTCAGCGGGACCACGTGGACGCCCTCTGGCCGCTCGGCGTGGGGGACGTGGTCGTCATGGGCCGGGTTCCCCTCACCGGACCCGGCAAGCGGATGGCCCCCCCGGACGTGGATGCGGCCCGCCGCGCCCTCGACCGGGTGGGGCTCGGCGACCTCTGGGGACGCCCCTTCGGCACGCTCTCCGGTGGCCAGAGGCAGCGCACCCTCATCGCCCGCGCGCTGGCCGCCGAGCCGCTGCTCCTCGCGCTCGACGAGCCGACCAACGGCATGGACCCGTCGGCCGAGCTCTCGGCCATGGACCTGCTGCGCGAGTTGCACCGCGCCGGCGGGATCGCGGTGGTGATGATCTCCCACCGGCTGGAGGCGGTGGCCAACTACGCCAGGCGGCTGGCCTTCGTGGACAAGGACCAGGCGCTCTGGCAGCTGGGTCCGCTCGGGGAGATGCTGCGCCCCGAGGCTCTCTCGCGCCTCTACGGGCGGGACGTCATCGTTCGCGAGGAGGGTGGCCGCTTCTTCGTCTACCCGGTCGCGGGCGGGGAGGGGCCGTGAGCGCGCTCTCCGACTTCTGGTCGGCGGCGGTCATCTGGCGCGACCCGCTGGTGGCCTCGGTGCTGGCCGGGGCCCTCCTGGGTTTTCTGGGCGTGTACGTGGTGCTGCGCCGGGTGGTCTTCGTGTCGGCGGCGCTCACCCAGCTCTCCACGCTGGGTGTCATCGTCTCCCTGCTCGTGCTCGAGCACCTCGACCTGGAGACCGACCACCAGGAGATCCAGCTCTTCGTGGCCTGGGTCTTCTCGGTGGGAGGAGGGCTCGTGCTGGGCACGCTGGGCACGGGAAGGCGGCTCCCCGCCGAGGCCGGCGTGGGCATGGCCTACGTGCTGGCCGGGGCGCTCGTCGTCCTGGGCGCGAACCAGTTGGTCCACGTGGCCCACGACCTCAACACCATGGTCTTCGGCAACGCGGTCGCGGTGCCCTTCCAGGACGTGGTGATCCTGGTGGTGGTGACCGGGGTGGTGTCGCTGCTCCACACCCTCTTCCGCAAGGAGATCGTCTTCTCCTCCTTCGACCGGGAGACCGCCGAGGCCATGGGGGTGAGGGTCAGGCTCTGGGGCGGGGTGCTCTTCTTCACCATCGGCCTGGCCATCCCGGTGGCCGCCCACGTTGTGGGTGCGCTCCCGGTCTTCGCCTTCCTCACGGTCCCGGCGGCGGCGGCGCTGCTCGCCACCCGGAGGCTCACCGCCGCGTTCGCGCTGGCCACGGTGCTCGGGGCGGTCTCCGCCGGGGGAGGGTACGTGGCCTCCTG